>JAYVAQ010000492.1:0-11850 GCA_043750875.1 Rhodanobacteraceae bacterium | reverse complement strand
TCAATCATCAATTTCGCCATCATTCGATGTTCGGTGGCGGTGTTATCACAACAGGTGGAGCGTTCAACTACACCGTTCGCATCCAGCCGTTGAAAGTAGCCCGGCACAATGCGGTCCAGCACTGAGCGCGCATCCTGGCCGGAGGCTGCAGTGTGGTTGTAAACCACATCCATCCCCACGCGTAAACCCGCGCGATGCAGCGCATCCACCATCGCACGAAACTCGATGATGCGCCTTGCACCGTTTTGTGCGTCACTGGCATAGCTACCCTCAGGCGCGCCAAAGTGCGCCGGGTCATAGCCCCAATTAAAGCAATCTTGTGTTTGATTTTTTAGGGCGATGGCCTGTGGTAATTCACTATCCGCGCCTGCGCTAGGCATTTTTGGGCGAACGCAGCCGGTTTCCGGCACCGTGGCAAAATCGAACACCGGCAACAAATGCACATCCGTCATGCCTGCCTGCGCCAGGGCCTTGAGGTGGCGCATACCATTCGAGTTCGCTTCGGTAAACGCCAAATACTTGCCGCGATTTTTCGCAGAAACGCTGCCGTCATTGGCGGAAAAATCACGTACATGCAGCTCGTAAATCGACATATCGACGGCATGCGCAAGCTCGGGCGCGCGCACTTGCTCAGCCCATCCTTTAGGTGCCAATTCGGGGTTGTCCAGACTTGCGATGTAGCTGCGCCCAGCATCGCTGTTTAAAGAAAGCGAATACGGATCCGTGACTAAATTGCGCACTAGCCCAACACCAGCAACGTAAACGTCCACCAGATAGCGGTAGTATTTTCCCGATAAATTACGGTTTAACCGGACGTCCCACGCACCAGTGGCGTCATCGAAGCGCAGCGCACTGACACTTGTTGCGGGTTGCTCAGGGCCGTCATAAACACACAACCAAACACTTTGCGCGGTAGGTGCCCACAGCTTAAAGCGCGTCGCGCTATTGGCTTTTCGTGCGTCAGGCAGCACCACGCCTAAGTCTGTTATCACTTCGGCTTTGGCATAAACATCATCCAAAAAACCGGCGATCTGCAGCGCGGTGGCGTCAATCACGCTCGCGTTCTCTGGATCTTCTTGCACTACAAAAACTTGCCCGCGTTGCCATTGCTTGAGCTGCTTCTGCTCCGCACTCGCAACGCTGAGTGTGGCCCCAGCAGCATCCAAATAGCCAAAACGCGTGGCAAATTCGGGCGCTAAGGATTCATATTTAGCCGTCAAAGTCAGCGCGGCATCGGCACCGCGTACGCGTTCACCTCGGGTAATTTGTAGCCCGCCTAGCGCCGAGTAATACAGTTTGAACTGATTTGTTTTTGCCGGCGCAAGCTCGGCATTGGGCCAACGAATTTGGCTACGGTTGAGCCAAACTGCACGCGCATCAACTTTAGCGATTAACTTGGCGTTGAGCACGCTTGCATGCGCGCCATCGCAGTTTGCCAACGTGATTGCAGGGGTGATTGCAGGGGTGATTGCAGGCGTGATTGCAGGTGTTACAAAGTTCTGCGCATAAGCTGCGGTGGCCAATGTTTGTAAACCCAAAATGCCCAGTATTTTCAGCATGCTTTGCCACTTCTCAAGCGTCCTTAAGCCTGCACCCTACTGCGCGGTTAGAGTTTTGGCTCGGGAATTGTCCATGAATACGTATGCACCTAGTACGCGCGCACCAGCAAGCGGCTAAGCTGCACGCAAATTGAGATTTGGAGGTCGAACTATGCGCAGCAAGCCGCATTTAAGCTTTTGGCAGATTTGGAATATGTGCTTCGGTTTTTTGGGCATTCAAATTGGCTTTGCGCTGCAAAACTCCCACGTCAGCCGCATTTTTGAAACGCTCGGTGCCAAGATCGACGATATACCAATCTTGTGGATTGCCGCGCCCCTGACCGGGCTATTAGTCCAGCCTATTATTGGCTATTTTTCGGATCGCACCTGGAATCGCTTTGGCCGTCGACGCCCCTTTTTTGTTGCGGGCGCGGTGCTTGCCACATTTGCGCTGTTTGTCATGCCGAACTCGCCCACGCTTTGGATTGCCGCACTTTTGTTGTGGATTTTAGATGCTTCAATCAATGTCGCCATGGAGCCATTTCGCGCGCTGATTGGCGATCAACTTTCACCTGCGCAACGCCCTACCGGGTATTCGATGCAAAGCTTTTTTATCGGTATCGGCGCGGTTGGCGGCTCCTTGCCCTATTTTCTGGAGCAGTTGGGCGTTTCCAATACCGCAGCACCAGGAATTATCCCGGATACCGTCCGATTCGCCTTCTATCTAGGTGCAGTGATCCTACTGGGCGCGATGGCGTGGACGATTTTTACCACCACGGAATACTCGCCTGAGCTTGCCGCGCAGTATGAAGAAGCCGCACCCGTGCAAGCGGCGCCCGAAGCGTCAAACACGGCCGTGCGTTCAATCGCGGCGTATGTCGCGATTGTGCTCGGCGCAGCGCTTGCGTTTGCGGTGCATCATCATCAGTTGGCCAATTCGCTATACGTTTTGGCGGGCCTGTTGATCGGCTTGGGCGGCGCGATCGCGATCGCGCCGGTGCTGCGCGATGGCAATATATTGCGAACGATTGTAGTGGACTTTCAGAATATGCCCAGTGCCATGCGCAAGCTTGCACCCGTGCAGTTTTTCTCGTGGTTTGCGCTGTTTTCAATGTGGATTTATATGACTAGCGCGGTCACCCAGGTGCATTTTGGTGCCACTGATACCGCAGGCACCGCTTATAACGAAGGCGCGAATTGGGTAGGCCTGCTCAATGGTGCCTATAACGGCTTTGCAGCTCTGGCGGCGATATTTATTCCACTGATGAGCAAGCGCTTAGGCGTGCGTCTAACACATGCCGTCAATCTTTGGATCGGCGCGCTGGCATTTGTATCGTTCTACTTCATTAAAGATCCAAATTGGCTTTTGCTGTCGGCGCTGGGCATTGGTTTTGCTTGGGCGTCGATACTTTCGATCCCATATGCGCTGCTGGCGAATCATCTGCCGCCGCAAAAAATGGGCACCTATATGGGCATTTTCAATTTCTTTATCGTGATCCCACAATTGGTAGCGGCTAGTTTGCTAGGCTTTTTATTGAAAGCACTGTTTAGCAATCAGCCAATTTTCGCGTTTCTGATTGGCGCTGCAAGCTTTGTAATCGCCGGGCTACTGGCGCTGATGGTTCCTAATGAGCAAAAGGCCTGAGCAATGACACGTTTGCAACAGAAAAAATCCTGGAAACCGTTCGCGGATAACGTCAAACATATCCGCATCGTTTCCATTGCTGCCGCGACATTTTTGGCAGCTTGCACCGAGCAGCCAGCGCCCGTGGCAAGTGCACCTGAAACAACTGCACCAATTAGTGCTGCGCCAACGGATTTAGCTAGCGCGCCTGCGCCAGTTGAGCTCTACGGCACCTTGGAACCGATGGCGAGCGATGCAGTGTATTTCGTGCTGACGGATCGTTATGTCAACGGCGACAGCAGCAATGACCAACGCCGCCAAGGTGGGAAATTCCCAACATTTGATCAGCCCACGCCGGGTGGCCCGGCGGGAGAAACCGATAACGTCGGCTATTTAGGCGGGGATTTCCGCGGCCTATTGAATAACGCGCGCTACATCAAAAACCTCGGCTTTGGCGCGGTTTGGCTTACCCCAATTGTCGACAACCCGGATGAGGCATTTAGCGGCGGCAAGCCGGCGCTGTGGAAAGGCTTTTTCACCGACGGTGGCAAAACCGGCTATCACGGCTATTGGGGCGTGAATTTTTATGAGCTGGATGAACATCTGCCCAGCGAGGATCTAAATTTTAAAGGCCTGACCGCAGGTTTGAAACAACAGGGCTTAAAAACGGTGTTGGACATCGTTGCGAACCACGGCTCGCCCAGCTTTAGCATGCCAGTGGATCAGCCAAAATTTGGCGAAATTTACGACGCCAGCGGCGCGCTGATTGCCGACCATCAAAACTTGACGCCGGATAAGCTGGACCCGAAAAACAATCCACTACATCGCTTTTACACGACTAAGAAAACCGAACTTGCCGAGCTTTCTGATAACGACGAAGACAATCCAGCAGTGCTGGAGTATTTTGTCGGCGCTTACTTGCAATGGATCGATCAGGGCGCCGACGCGTTTCGAATTGACACCGTGCGGCATATGAAAAACAGCTTCTGGCATGACTTTAATGCGCGTATTCGCGCCAAACATCCTGGGTTTTTTATGTTTGCGGAAAGCTACGACTATTCGGCGGCGAAAATTGCGGCGCACACCTTGCCGGAAAATGGCGGCATGAGCGTATTGGACTTTCCGTTAAAGGCGTCGATGGAATCGGCATTTACCAAGCCTGAGGGCGGCTTTGGCGCGATTGCGGATGCGCTGTATTTGGAAAACGGCCCGTACGCAAATCCATATGAGTTAATGAGCTTTTATGACAACCACGATATGGCGCGTTTTGCCGGCACCGATACCGATTTCATCAACGCGCACAACTTTCTATTTACCGCGCGCGGCATCCCGATCATCTACTACGGCTCGGAAACTGGCTTCATGCGCGGCACCGCCGAGCACGCAGGCAATCGCAATTATTTCGGTCAAGGCAATATTGATGCGGCACCCAAAAGCATGATCTATCAGCAGCTGCAACGCATCGCCAAAATACGGCAAGCGAATGTCGCGCTGCAGCGCGGCTTGCAGCTAAATCTTGTCATGCAAAACGATCAAGCGGCATTTTTACGCGTATATCAACATGCTGGGCAATCACAAACCGCGCTGGTGTTATTAAACAAAGGTGGGACGCCGCGCGATTTCGTCCTTGATGCGCGTGTGCCTAGCGGCGTGTGGAAAAACGCTTTTGATGGCGTGGACGTCACCTTGGCAGCCGGGCAAACGCGCACGTTGGCCGCCAATAGCGTGGAAGTTTTTCTATCCGATCAGACAATAGATCCAGCGTTGACCGCAATTTTGCGTGCGCGTATGAAGCCGCATTGAAGCATTGCAACTCAAACCTGTGGCGGTTTGGGCTGCACCTTCGGCGCGTCTTGACCTAAATTGAAAACCGCTCGGCCGGTGGGAACGGGCGCTTTCGGCAATTCGGGCACCATGACAGCAGGTTTGCTTGGTACAGCGGGTGAATTTTCGATGATAGGCGCGCCGGCACCTGCTTGCTGCTTTTCCAGCGCGGCTTGTTTAAGAGCCGCCAACTCTTGCGGCGTCGGCAGATAAAGTTCCTGTGGCTTGGCGATACTACCCATTCGTTCCACAAACCAAAACCAGAGAACGGCAAACATAAAACCGACGCCCAACATGGGCAGCACGAGCCCACGGAACCATCCCATTTTCGCCGAAGCTAAAAAACAAAGAACGGACAGGCCAGCACATAGCCAACGTTTATCCATGTAGAACTTCCATGTAAAACTCAACCATTTTTCTCTCAGCGCGCGTGTCGGGTAGTTTTATTCTGCTTCGTGCTGCGGCGTTGATCAAGGATGAATACACTCCGTTCATCCGAAAGCAAGCGCCTTTTGGCATATGTGCCGGAACTACGCAGCGTGCAGCATCGCAGTTGGGAATATTTTGAAAGGACTGTGCAATGATTTGGTGGATGATTTTGGCCGCAATACTGGTGATTGTCGGCATCGCAGGCACTATTTTACCTGCCCTGCCCGGCCTACCGTTGGTATTTGCCGGTTTATTAATCGCGGCTTGGGCGGATAATTTTCAGCATATCAGCGGTTGGACGATGGTCATGCTGGGCGTGATTGCGGCGATAGCGATGGCGGCAGACTTTGTATCTTCCCTATTCGGCACCAAAGTTGCGGGCGCCAGTAAATGGGCCATGGCCGGAGCGGGGGTCGGGACGCTAGTCGGCATATTTTTTGGCATACCAGGCTTGCTACTAGGGCCGTTTATCGGCGCGATGGCGGCAGAACTAATTTATAGAGAAAATTTGGGCCAAGCGACCAAGGCTGGTCTTGGCGCATGGCTTGGTTTGGTGCTGGGCACGGCGGCAAAAATGGCCGCGCTGTTTACGATGCTGACCATATTTGCCTCGGCTTGGTGGATCTTTTAGCCGCCTAACTTGTTGGACGCGCGTTCGTCGCTTGATTTATCTCTATCGGCATTTCTTTGCCCGCAGTTGCAACTAACCTAGGAAGCATTCTCTAGCTCAAATTAGGCCTACCTATGACAAGTTTGCGACTCATAACCACTGCTTTGTTTTTTACATTGACTACTCAACTCGCGTTTGCCAAGAACGTTCATGTGGCAATGAGTGCTGTAGACGCAAAAGGCGTGAATACAGTCATCGGCAGCGTAATCATTACTGAAAGCCGTTACGGCTTGGTATTTACGCCCATGCTGAAAGGTTTGGTGCCCGGATCGCATGGTTTTCATTTGCATGAAAACCCTAGCTGCGCCGCTGGTGACAAAGATGGTGTGCCCGCTGCGGCGATGGGTGCGGGTGCACATTACGATCCAAAAATGAGCAAAAAGCACGGCACACCCTGGGGTGATGGGCATTTAGGCGATTTGCCGCCGCTTTACGTTGATTCCCAAGGCCAGGCTCAGCAGGCGGTACTTGCGCCACGTTTAAAGTTAAGTGATCTCAATGGGCGATCATTGATGCTGCACGCCGGTGGTGATAATCATGCCGACATGCCGCAGCCGCTAGGCGGTGGCGGCGCGCGCGTCGCTTGCGGGATCATTGTGTCGAAGAAGTAGTCGTCGTAAACGAGCGTTTTTTCCTGAACAGCTTTTTTACGGCCTAAAAACAAAGCACTTGCCACACCGCATCGTTATCGCGCATCATTGCATTAACGTAACAACGCACTAACACATGAAAAAGAGATTTGTAGAAGCAGAAGTTTTAAGTGAAGAGCCCATCGTGGCGCTTTCCCGTGCGATTGCAGTGCTGGATACCATTGAAGAGGTGCAGGCGTTTCTGCGTGATCTGTGCACACCAGCAGAACTGGAAGCCCTGAGTGACCGCTGGCGCGTGGTGCCGTACTTACTCGATGGCGTGGCGTATCGTGAGATACATGACCGTACCTCGGTCAGCGTGACCACGATTGGCCGCGTATCGCGTTTTCTTTCTGATGGCAGCGATGGCTATCAAACCGCGATTCGCAAATTAAAGCGCCGCAAACAGTGGCCGGAAACCACAGATGATGGATCCGGCTCATGACGCCGCGTGATCGGCTTCGAATTGCGGTACAAAAATCTGGCCGTTTGTCTGAGTCGTCGCAAGATTTGCTGGCCAAATGCGGACTAAAATTTCGCTCAAGCCGCGATAAGTTGTTTTGCTATGGCGAATCGATGCCCATCGATTTGCTGCTGGTGCGCGACGACGATATTCCCGGAATGATCGCACAAGGCGTTTGTGAGCTGGGCTTTGTCGGGCAAAATGTGGCGCGCGAACAGTCAACCGATGCGCTGAGCAACGCGCGCGATCCGGGCTTTTTGGAACTGCGTGAGCTGGGTTTTGGCCACTGCCGCCTTTCCATTGCCTTACCGCAAGAGCAAGAATTCAGCTCGGCTAAAGCGCTAGAAGGCAAACGCATTGCCACCAGTTATCCGGCGCTACTAAACAAATATTTGCTGGAGAATGGCGTCAGCGCCAAGACCGTAGTGCTCAGTGGCTCGGTCGAAATTGCACCCAAGCTTGGCACCGCCGATTTGATTTGCGATTTGGTTTCGTCCGGCGCAACGCTGGTTGCCAATCAGCTCAAAGAAGCCGCCGTGATCTTGGAATCGCAAGCGGTATTGATTGGCTCCGGCTTGAGCTTTGCCGATGAGCGCGCCGAGCTGACTGAGCTGTTATTGCGTCGTATTGATGGCGTGATTCGGGTGCGGGAAAGCAAGCTGGTGATGCTGCAAGTGTCACGCGCGAATTTGCCGATGGTGCTCAAGGCGCTGCCAAAAGCGGACCGCCCAACGATCCTCAGCGTCGATGGTGCGAACGCACATGGCTTCGCGCCATCGCAAGATGTTGCCGTGCAGGCGGTGTGTCACGACAGCATCAGTTGGAAGCATTTGGAAGAGCTAAAAGCAGCGGGCGCGCACAACTTATTGGTGTTGCCAGTCGAAAAAATGCTGAGCTGAACTTGCCTCGTCGGTGCTTTTGGCGCTACCTCCTTCGTCATTGCGAGCGCAGCGAAGCAATCTCGCATTTTAGTCGCGTCAAGATTGCTTCACTGCGTTCGCAATGACGAAACCCCGGAATTGAATGACGAAACCCCGAAATGAATAGTTCTGAATCTGTTAGCCATAAATATTGAAGAGCATTTGATAATGATTGTGTGGAATGAATTGACGACGCTTGCGCAGACGCAACTGCTCAAGCGTCCAGCCGTTGCTGAAAACACCGAACGCGCCGCAGATGTGGCGCGCTACATCGCCCAGATTCGTGCTGATGGCGACGCCACTGCCCGCGCGTTAACCCGGCGCTTTGATGGCGTGGAACTGGGCGAACTCAAGGTAAGCGCAGCCGAAATTGATGCCTGTGATGCGCAGTTGACCGACGCGCTCAAACACGCGATGCGAGCTGCGTTTGCGCGTATCAAACACTTTCACGCCGCCTGTGCGCCGCAAGCGGTGGCGGTAGAAACCACGCCCGGCGTACTGTGCGAACGCATGGTCGTGGGCATTGATCGGGTGGGCTTGTATGTTCCTGCAGGCAGCGCGCCACTCCCTTCCACAGCATTGATGCTGGGCGTACCGGCGATGCTCGCGGGCTGCCAAGAAGTCGTGCTGTGCTCGCCCGTTGACGTAGGCGGCAAAGTGCATCCCACCGTGCTTTACGCGGCCAAGTTATGTGGCATCACTCAGGTATTCAAACTCGGCGGCGTGCAAGCGATCGCCGCCATGGCCTTCGGTACGCAGAGCGTGCCAAAGTGCGACAAAATATTTGGCCCCGGAAACGCCTGGGTTACCGAAGCCAAGCTGCAAGTGAGCTTGACGCCTGAGGGCGCTGCCATCGATATGCCGGCTGGCCCAAGCGAAGTGTTGGTGGTCGCCGATCATGATGCGGACTGCGAAATAGTCGCAGCAGATTTACTCAGCCAAGCAGAGCACGGGCCAGATTCACAAGTGATTCTTTTGAGCGACAGTGCCACCTTGATCGAAGGTGTCAACGCAGCACTTGAGCGGCAACTCGAGCTGCTAACACGCAGCGATATCGCCCGCGCCAGCCTAGCGCACAGCCGCTTGATTTTAACCACTGACATTAATCAGGCGATTGAAGTCAGCAATCAATATGCGCCAGAGCACTTAATTCTCAATGTGCGCGACGCCCGAAAATATCTTGCACAAGTGCGCAATGCCGGGAGCGTCTTTCTCGGCGCGTTAACGCCGGAATCTACCGGTGACTACAATGCTGGCACCAATCATGTGCTGCCAACTTACGGACACGCACGCGCCTACAGCGGCGTGTCAGTGCAGAGTTTTGTCAAACTCATCACCGTGCAAACGCTGAGCCCACAGGGCTTAGCAGCGATTGGGCCAGAAGCCATTACCTTTGCGCGGGCCGAGGGTTTAGAGGCGCATGCCCTAGCCGTGGTTAAGCGGCTTGAGCTGCTAGAGAACAGTCAAAGCCTGGCGCCTGCGGAAACAAACGCGTCGGTGTTAGCGCTTGCACGGCCAGAATTTCTGGGCTTCAAAGGCTATTCGTCGGCGCGAATGGAAGCCTCGGGAGGTGCGATATTTTTAAATGCAAACGAGTCGCCGTGGCCACCCGGGGCGCCTGACAACGAGCTCAACGCACTCAATCGCTATCCCGAACCGCAACCGAAAATTCTGAGGCAGCGCTTGGCAGAAATCTATGGCGTAGACGTAGATTCGCTGTTGATCGGGCGCGGCTCAGACGAGCTGATCGATTTGCTTACCCGCGCCTTCTGCCGCGCAGGGGTGGATCGGGTTTTAATCATGCCGCCCACCTTTGGCATGTACCAAGTTTGCGCGAACGTCCAAGGTGCCGAGGTCATTGAAGTACCGCTACTAGCAGCGAATAATTTCGCGCCAAATTGGGAAGCAGCGCGCGCCGCACTGAGTCACGGCGTCAAGCTGGCTTATGTGTGCACGCCCAATAACCCCACTGGCGGCGCGGTTAATTCTGCGGATCTACGTGCGTTTGTTATCGCCGCGCGCGGGCGCGCCGTGGTCGTCGTCGATGAAGCGTATTTTGAATTTTCCGGCAGTATCTCTGCGATCGAGCTGCTGACAGAGTTTGATCATGTGGTGGTATTGCGCACGCTTTCCAAAGCCTATGGGCTTGCGGGTGCCCGCATTGGCTGCGTGATTGCAAATCCAGCGGTCATAAATCTATTGCGCACGTTGATGGCACCCTACCCTATTGCCAGCCCGGTGCTGGCCGCGGCGTTGCGCGGATTAAACGATCTTGATTTGGTGGCGAATCGTATCGCGCTGCTGATTGCGGAGCGCAAACGCATTGCAATGGCACTGGAAAGTCTGAGTGGCGTCAGTAAAGTCTGGCCCAGTGTCGCTAATTTCCTAACTTTCGAAGTCGCTGACGCCAAGGCCGTGTATCAGCGCATGGCGGCGCAAGGCGTGGTCGTACGCGACGTTTCGCATTATCCCGGGCTTGCGCAAAACCTACGGGTTAGTGTCGGCATGCCTGCGGAAAACACACAGTTTTTAAATACGCTAACAGCGGCGCTGAGCGAACTAAACATGAGGCAAGCATGAGCCTACGCAAAATCTTATTCGTGGACCGCGACGGTTGCCTGATTGAAGAGCCCAGCGATTTCCAAGTGGATAGTTTGGACAAATTCAAACTTTTGCCCGGTGTGATCGAAGCGTTGGCGCGTTTGGTGCGCTCGGGTTATCAATTGGTTATGGTGACCAATCAAGATGGACTAGGCACCGAATCTTTTCCAGAGCCAACATTTTGGCCGGTGCAAAATATGTTGCTCAATGTATTGACCAGCCAAGGCATTGATTTTAAAGAAATTTTTATTGATCGGCATTTCCCACATGAAGCCAATGACACCCGCAAACCCAAGCTCGGCATGGTGTTGCACTATCTACGCGAGGGCTTTGATCGCGCCGCTTCCGCGATGGTCGGGGATCGGCTCACGGATTTGGAGTTTGCCGCCAATTTAGGCATTCGTGGACTGCGCGTGGGCCCTGATGGGATTTCTTGGAGTGAAGTTGCACGCGAGCTATTGGATGCGCCGCGCCGCGCGAGTACGACACGCAATACCAAGGAAACTAACATTATCGTGCATGTTGATCTGGACGCGCAAACCGACGCGCAGGTGCACACCGGGATCGGTTTTTTTGATCACATGTTGGAGGCTTTGGCCAAGCACGGCGGCTTCGCGTTGACGCTGAAATGCGTTGGCGATTTGCACATTGACGAACATCACACGATTGAAGATTGTGCGCTGGCGTTAGGCACGGCGATCAAAACCGCGCTGGGTGACAAACGCGGCATTGGCCGCTATGCCTTCACCCTGCCGATGGATGAAACTCGGGCCAGCGCGGTGCTCGATCTTTCCGGACGGCCGTATTTTGTCTTTGAAGGCAAAATTGATCGCGCCCAGGTTGGCGCATTTCCCACAGAACTACTGCCACATTTTTTCCGCAGCTTGTGCGAAAGCTTAGGCGCGAATCTGCATTTGAGCGTGATGGGAGAAAATGACCATCATCAAATCGAAGCCTGTTTTAAAGTGGTCGCGCGCTGTTTGCGACAAGCAATTGCACGCGCAGGGGATGCGATGCCCAGCACCAAAGGCAGCTTATGAGCCCGACCAACGTGGTGCTGGTGGATTCCGGCGGCTCGAATTTGGCATCGGTGCAGGCGGCGTTCGCGCGCTTGGGTGTGCTGGCGCCGGTCAGCTCTGATTGGACGCAAAT
>JAYVAQ010000491.1:0-7108 GCA_043750875.1 Rhodanobacteraceae bacterium | reverse complement strand
TTTCGGCCATAAAATTGCCAATCGTCAGGAAATCCTTGGATCCGTGCCGCCATGCGAGTAGTCAGGCGTGGCATTCCAACAAAATCTTTGGCGGGGGCGTCGTCTGCAATGGTCCTACCCTCAACTCCAAGACTGGCCCAAGCCTGCCGTGCCCGACTTGGACCTAAATCTGGGCCACCATGTTTTTTAGAACCCCCTACTAACGTTGGGGCAATCTCATTTGCACAATTGGCCCAACGACGCGCACCATGCCAGCCATTGGTAGCCATCAAGTCATACAGCGTTTCACCTACTGTTGGCGGGTTGCGCGAATGTGGCGTTGGCCAATCGAAATTGTTAGCAATTTCATTGCGAACCGCGATGATTATTACGCGTGGACGCAATTGAGGCACACCAAAATCTGATGCATTTAGCAAACGCCAATCAACCGCATACCCAAGCTTCTTGAGCTGCATTTTTAATTGGCCACGATAATCTTCGAAGATAGCTGACAGAAACCCGCGCACATTTTCGATCATTATTGCTCTTGGGCGAATTTCATCAATTAGTCGTATGGCAGCAGGAAAAAGATTTCGTTCGTCTTTTTCGCCAAGCTGCTTACCCGCCATCGAAAATGGCGGGCATGGCAATCCAGCAGTGAATAAATCCATGCCTTTGAATGCACGTCCATCAAATTCATTCATGTCAGTAGCGTGCACTTCCCAACGTGGTCGATTGAGTAAGAGCGTTTTTGCATAATCCGCTTCAATTTCGACGAGCGTCGAATGCGAAAAGCCTGCCTGCTCTAAACCCAATGACTGCCCCCCAGCGCCAGCACAAAACTCGATTGAATGCATAGTTGAATCTCCTACAATTCTGGTAGTCAGAATGGCACGAACAATAGAGTCAAGCTAGGACTAAGATCGCTTTTCATGCTCCGCCGCAAACTCAACCGCACGCCACAACAGCGCAGCTTTATCCAACACGCCATTGACGTAGGTATGCCCGCCTTCGGCGCCAAAATCTTTCGCTAAATCAATCGCTTCATTCAAAACTACGCGATACGGCACATCCGGCCTGGAGCGCAGCTCGTAACTAGCGAGGCGCAACACGGCGCGCTCAATCGGATCGACTTGCTCGATCGGGCGATCTAGCAGCGGCTGTAAGCCAGCATCTAGTTCGTCTTTTTCACGCTCGACGCCGTTTAACAGATCACGAAAATAGTCTTTGTCGGCGATCGACATATCTTGTTCTTCAAAGAATTGCTCGGCAATCGTCTTTGCCGATTGCCCAGTGACTTGCCATTGATACAGCGCTTGCAAAGCG
Source organism: Rhodanobacteraceae bacterium (assembly GCA_043750875.1). Taxonomy (GTDB): domain Bacteria; phylum Pseudomonadota; class Gammaproteobacteria; order Xanthomonadales; family SZUA-5; genus JANNYA01. The sequence goes on along the minus strand of JAYVAQ010000491.1, from coordinate 5,803 downwards.
CGGCGACGGGAGCGCGCGCGCTCGGTAAATTGTGTGCCGACTTTGCGCGGATGCTCTTTGCCGTGGCTGTCTTTGGTGTCTTTTACTGAACTCATTGCATTGCCTTGATTTTTGTCGCGATCGCAGCCGCAAGATTTATTTGTTCCAGAACCGCTAATGCAGCTTCACCGCCCTTGTTACCGGCTTTGCTGCCCGCACGTGCCAGCGCTTGATCCAGGTTATCGACCGTCAAAATACCGAAGCCAATCGGAATTTTATGCTCCAGGCTGACGCTCATCAGGCCGGAGTTACTGGCGCCCGCCACATAGTCAAAGTGCGCGGTTTCGCCCCGAATCACGCAGCCTAGCGCCACAATACCGGCGAATTTTCCGCTCGCTGCCAGCATTTTTGCGGCGTGCGCGATTTCATAAGCACCCGGCACGCGCAGCAAAATCAATTGCGCTTCGCTCATGCCATGGCGAATCAGCGCATCCTGCGCCCCCGCGATCAGCTCTTTTACAATCAGCTCATTAAAGCGCGACGCGACGAGCGCGATGCGAGCTGAAGGATCAGGAGCGGTCAAATTACCCTGCAAAATTTCAATCACGTCTGTTTTCCATATCTAAATTTTCTAAAAGCGTTAGTCACTCTATTCCTCAAGACCCAAGCGTTGCCATTCCAACTTCGGTAAACACTATTCACACGGTGCTTCCAATTCGTCATTGCGAGCGCAGCGAAGCAATCTAGTCATTTGAGGCCTAGATTGCTTCGCTGCGCTCGCAATGACGAAGTGCTAGGGCCGTAGAAAACACCACTTTTCCGTACCAGTTTAAATCGCATCCCGATCAAAGCGGCACTTGCTCGACCACTTCTAAGCCAAAACCACTTAAACCACTGAATTTTCGCGGCTTGCCCAGCACGCGCAGCTTGCGCGCGCCCAAGTCCGCCAAAATCTGCGCGCCTAAACCATGTGTGCGCCATTGATTCGAGGATTCCTGCGCACCAGTTTGTAGCTGCGTCAATTGCGCTTGCGCGCTCAAATTGCTTTGTAATAGCACCGCAATGCCTGCGCCAGCGGCGGAAATTGCCACCAATGCCGGGCGCAAGGGCGCGGTCAATTCAGGCGAAATCACGGTAAGCACATCACTTAAAACGTCTTTGACATGCACCCGCACCAGCACCGGAATTTCCGCTTGGACCGCGCCTTTAACCAGTGCGTAATGCAGCTGTTGCGTCAATAGATCACGATAAGCGACCAATCGAAACGCGCCAAATTCGGTGTTGACCGGGTGATCCAAGATTCGCTCGATCGTCTTTTCTGTTTCTAGACGGAAGCGAATCAAATCCGCAATCGTGCCCATCTTTAAACCATGCGTTTGCGCAAATCGCTCCAATTCTGGCCGACGCGCCATCGTGCCATCGTCCGCCAAAATTTCTACCAGCACGCCGGCCGGTTCAAGCCCAGCCAACGCCGGCAAATCACACGCAGCTTCCGTGTGGCCGGCGCGGGAAAGCACGCCGCCGGGCTTTGCCATTAACGGAAATACGTGGCCGGGCTGGCGCAAATCCTGCGGCACTGCACCGGCTTTAACCGCAGTTTGAACGGTATGCGCGCGATCAAAAGCAGAAATTCCAGTGGTAACGCCTTCCGCTGCTTCGATGGAAACGGTAAATGCGGTTTGATATTGGGTGCGATTGTCAGTGACCATCAAACGCAGGCCGAGCTTTTCACAACGGTTCGCGGAAAGCCCCAAACAAATCAGGCCGCGCGCGTGCCGCGCCATAAAATTAATATCCTCTGGGCGCACCATGGATGCCGCCATGATTAAATCGCCCTCGTTTTCGCGATCTTCGTCATCCGCCAAGATCACCATTTTACCGGCTTTGATGTCCGCGATCAGCTCAGGAATGCTTGCAAAAGCCATCTTCATGCAGCCTTGTCGATGGGTAAAATCGCTTGCGGCAAACCTGGAAACCCGAGTTTTTCCCGCTGCGCGTAATAGCTTTCCGCAACCGCCTTGGAAAGAGTGCGCACACGCAAAATAAATCTTTGCCGCTCAGTCACGCTAATCGCGCGACGCGCATCTAATAGATTGAAGCTATGGCTGGCTTTGCAAACCTGCTCGTAGGCGGGCAGCGGCAAATTCAACGCCACCAATTTCAACGCTTGCGCTTCACAGGCATCAAAACTGTGCAGCAACTCCGGCACGTCTGCGTGTTCAAAGTTGTAGGCGCTTTGCTCGATCTCGTTTTGCAAATACACCTGCCCGTAGCTGACCGGCCCAGTGCGGCTGTCGGTCCATAACAAGTCATAAACGTTCTCGACGTTTTGCAAATACATCGCCAAGCGCTCTAAACCGTAGGTGATTTCGCCAGTCACCGGCTTGCATTCCAGGCCACCCGCCTGTTGAAAGTAGGTGAATTGGGTGACTTCCATGCCGTTGAGCCAAACTTCCCAGCCCAATCCCCACGCGCCCAGTGTCGGTGATTCCCAGTTATCTTCCACCAGGCGCAAATCATGCACTTTGGGGTCAATGCCCAGCGCCACCAGCGAGCCAAAATAAAGCTCCACGATATTTTTCGGGCTGGGCTTTAGTACCACCTGATATTGGTAATAGTGCTGCAAGCGGTTCGGATTTTGCCCGTAGCGGCCATCGGTAGGGCGCCGCGAAGGTTGCACATAGGCTGCGTTCCAGGGCTCAGGCCCAAGCGCGCGCAAGAAGGTAGCAGGGTGAAACGTTCCTGCACCCACTTCAATATCAAACGGTTGAATCAGCACACAGCCTTGATCAGCCCAATACTGATTAAGCGTTTGAATAATGTTCTGAAAACTTAAAATTTTAGACATGGCAACAGCGGCGTCTGCGTCGAGCCGCGCAGTATAGCCGGGGCTCGCTTAAGCAAAGGCTTTTCAAGGTTTAAACTCTAAAACGCGCTGTCAACTTCGATACAAACGATGCTCAGCGATGTAATCCAACACCGAATCTGGCACTAAATACTTTGCCGACTGCCCAGATTTCAGGATCGCGCGTACTTTGGTCGCGGAAATTGCCAATTGGCTGACCTCAATACCTACTAAAAACCCCGCAGGCGCTGTGCTTAAACTGCTTTTAGCAGCACGGTGTGCGCGTAAGAACGCATCGACGTGGTGCGGTGGCGTCGCAGAATTAGGCCGAGATAACACCGCCAAGTGGGCAAAATCCAGAAGGCGCTGCCAGTCTTTCCAAGTATCCAAGCGCGCCAACTGGTCTGCGCCCATCAGCCAAACCAATGGCCGAGTTGGACCGATCTCGGCGCGCAATTCGCGCAGCGTGTCAATGGTGTAGCTGGGTTTACCGGCTTGCTGACGCAGCAGTTCGCGCAAGTCCGAGCGCATTACAGTTTGCCCTTCAAGTGCACGCTCAAGCATCTGCGCGCGCGGCGCCGCACCCGCCTCGGGCTGGGCGCGATTCGGTGGCATTGCCGAGGGCAACAGCCATATTTCGTCGGCCGCCAGAGCCTCGCCCGCTTCCAAACACACGCGCAAATGTCCCAAATGAATGGGATCGAAAGTGCCACCAAAAAGTAAAACTGGGCCGTTAGTCATGCCCCGATTCTGCCCGCAGCTTTAGCCATTAGCGAGCGCTGGTAACAAATTTAACGTATGGGTCCTACGCCTCTTCCGAGCCCATTCCCGCCGTCGACATGCCGAATTTTTCCAGGCGCCGATACAGCGCGCTGCGCGATAGGCCTAGGTGCTCAGCGGCTTGCATGATATTGCCGCCGTAACGATCCAGCGCTTGGCGCACCAATAATTGTTCGGCATCGTCCAATGTCATGTGATCCAGCACCCGTGCGGGTGGCGCACTCGCACCGGCTTGGAGCTGTAGGTCTCCTGCGGTAATGTGATTGCCGCTGCACAACAGAACAGCGCGTTCTAAAACATGATTTAGCTCACGCACATTACCCGGCCAGCTATAGCGCATCAGCGCATCAATCGCCGATTGCTCCAGGCCTAAGCCCAATTTGCCATAGCGACGCGCGTGCGAGCCGAGATAGCTCTCTGCCATTGGCACAATATCTTCCCGGCGGTCGCGCATCGGCGGCAAACATATCTCTACCGTGTTAATGCGAAACAGCAAATCTTGCCGGAATAAGCCGCCGGTCACGGCGCGCTCTAGCTCGGCGTTGGTCGCGCAAACCAAACGAATGTCCGCTTTTTGCGTACGTGATGAGCCGACTTTTTCGTATTCGCGCTCTTCCAGCACACGCAATAACTTTGCCTGCTGTGCCAGATTCATATTTGCTACTTCGTCTAAAAACAGCGAGCCACCTTCCGCCAATTCAAAGCGCCCCAGCCTGTCCCCCTTGGCATCGGTAAATGCGCCTTTTACGTGGCCAAACATCTCACTTTCGAACAAAGTTTCAGGAATGGCCCCCATGTTGACCTTCACAAACGCTTTGTTGGAACGGCCCGAACGCGCGTGAATGAACTGCGCCAGCATGCTTTTACCGGTGCCATTTTCGCCGGTCAGCAAGACATTCGCATCCGAAGGCGCCACCCGCGTCACCATCTCCAAAACTTGCTTCATGGCTGGCGACTTGGCAATAAACTCCGCATCATCACCGCGCAAAATTTCGTTCTCGCGCTCAAGTTTTTTTGACTTGCGCTTCGCTTCGCCCAAAGCGAGCTGGCTGCGAATAATGGTCATCAGCCGGTAGTTGTCCCACGGCTTTTCAATAAAGTCATTTGCGCCTAGGCGCATGGCTTGCACCGCCAGATCGACCGAGCCCCAAGCCGTCATTACAACCGCTGGAATATCCGGATCTTGCTGGCGAATTTTAGCCAATAGCTCCATGCCCTCTGCGCCCGAGGTGGTATCTCGGGTGTAGTTCAAATCCAAAATGACCAACGAAAACGGCTGTTTTTTCAGTGCTTCTAATGCGGCTTCTGGGCTTTGCACCGGTACACACAAATAGCCCTCGCCCTTTAACAGCAGCTTGAGCGCATCAAGGACATCTTTTTGGTCATCGCTAATCAGGATGGGTAGGCTAGACATAAACTTCGCGGGCGCTAAATCGATAGAAGCCAAGCATTGTGGCGAACGCAACAAGAATGCAAGTGCTTAAGTAATGGGAGCGACTAAATGCGATCTGGAAATGCAGCGATTTCCTTGAACCTTAGATTTCGCTATTGCAAAAGACGTGGAGTAATTTCCTCTATTGCATTGCTCGTTAAACCTCGTTAACAACACCCAGAAGTTTCGTTATTACGAACGCAGTGATGCGATCTCAAAACGCCTCTGTTGAACTACGAGATGGCTTCGCTGCGCTCTCCATGAACCTCGCCATGAAACGTATCGTCATTGCGAACGCAGTGAAGCAATCTCAGTATGCCGCGCATAAAATACGAGATTGCTTCGCTGCGCTCGCAAAGACGAGGCGCATGGAATCTCAAAAGCCGCAATCACGCCGCACTCGTGCTAGCCCTTTGCGCGTGCAACTTCCGCATCAAATTCTGCCTGTGTCATCGCGCCGTGTTTGACGGAACTCACTTTCCCATCCCGATCAAAAAAAACCGAGTACGGGATCGTATCGGGAACGTCCAATAGGCGATTCATGCCGCCGGCATCCGCCTCTAAAACCACCGTTAGCTTTAGCTTGTTCACGGTTTTAAATGCTCGAACTTCACCGGCGTCATCGCTGGCGATCGCGATGACGTGAATATCTCCTTGTCGGTGTGCGCGATCCAACATCGGCATTTCTTCGATGCAAGGCGGGCACCAAGTCGCCCAAAAATTAACCATCACAGGCTTACCGCGAAATTTGTCCAATTGAAATTCCG
>JAYVAQ010000490.1:0-3192 GCA_043750875.1 Rhodanobacteraceae bacterium | reverse complement strand
GCTTTGCAAGCGCTTTCAAGGCGCGATGCCAGGTTCACGCCGTCGCCGATGATCGTGTAGTCCATGCGCCGGGTCGAGCCGATATTGCCCGATACCACCATATCGGTATTCAGCCCGATGCCCATAGCCACGGGCTTTTGCCCGCGTTTTAGGCGCTCTTCGCTATATTTGCGGCAGCCGCGAATCATTTCAATCGCGGCGCGAACCGCGCGGTCTTCGTCATCTTCATGCGCGATCGGCAGCCCAAAAGCGGCCATGATCGCGTCGCCGATGAACTTATCGAGCATGCCGCCCTCATGGTTGATGCACTCGACCATGATGGTGAAATATTCATTGAGGAATGCGACGGTGCCTTGCGCGCCCAGCTCCTCAGTCAGGGTTGTGAAGCCGCGAATATCGGAAAACAACACCGTTGCGCGGGTACTTGCGCCGCCAAGCAACTCGGTGCCGCGCTCAAGCATTTGAGCTGCAATAGCGGGGTCCATATAGCGTGACATCGTCGCTTTTACGCGTTTCTCGGTGGAGATGTCTTCGATCATCAGCATCGTACCAAGGCTTTTATCGTCGCCCGCTTTGAGTGGCAGCACGGTCAAATTGGCACTGACCAGCGCTCCGGCAAACTCAAATTCCGCGTCCATCGCCACCGCCACCTGCTGGGTCGAAGTCACGTGCTCAATACGCTCCATCACCCACGCGTTCTTGCCGACAAAAAATTCGCCCGCGCCATGGCCGATGATCTCCGTGCTCGGCAGCTTAATGATGCGACAGCCAGAGGCGTTGCACGTGACAATACGACCGCTGCCATCCAGCGTGACTACTCCGTTCGACATGCTTTGCAGCATGCTGTCGTTATAGTTTTTCATTTTCTGTACGTCGTCGAACAGCTTAGCGTTCTCCAGCGCAATCGCGACTTGGCCGGTAAATGCCTTCAGGCGCGATTCGTCTTGTGGCGTAAACGGGCCGGAGCGCTTATTGAGCACTTGGGTGACGCCGATGGTTTTACCCATCTTATTGACAACCGGCGTGCACAAAATCGAGCGCGTGAAAAACCCGGTCTGGCGGTCAAAGCTGGGATTGAAGCGCAGATCGGCGTAGGCGTGCGGGATATTAATGGTGCGCCCGGTAGTGAATACGGCACCGGCAATTCCGACATGGTTTGGCAGCCGAATCTCGCCCAGATGCGCGCCCTGGGCGACGCGTGAAAACAACGAATTACTCGCCTCGTCGTTTAAAAATAAAGTTGAGCGCTCGGCATCCAGCATGCGCGTTGCCTCACCCATCACCCGCTGCAGCAACGCCCCCAGATCAAGCTCAGAAGTAATATCGGCAACGATGTTGAGGAAGTCCATTTCTTGCGCGCGCACCCGCGCCATGCGCTCAGCGAACTGCGAGCCAACCAGTGCTGGCACCGCTGGCACACTGATTTCCTCCAGCAGCTCTTGATCTTCGCGCGTGAAATTGCCACCGATTTTATTAAGACACTGTGCGACGCCGACAATCTCGCCTTTCACCGTGCGCAAAGGCACACACATCAAGTTGCGGGTCACAAAGCCGGTGGACTGATCAATCGCTCGGTTAAAGCGTGCGTCCGCGTAGGCGTCGTGAACGGTGATGCTTTCACCATTGGTGTAAACGTTTCCGGCAATGCCTTCTTTATTGCCGAAGCGCAGTTCGCGTCGAACCATACCTTGCGCAGCACGCGAGAATAGCTCCGAGCTTTCAGGATCGTTTAGCAAAAAGCTCGATCGTTCGCAGCGCAACTCGTGTGAGGTCAACTCGACCAGCGCATCGAGAATCTCGTCCAAAGATTCGCCACCCGAAACCCGGCGTGTGGTGCTGAACAGGATCTCAAAGCGCCGACGATAATCGTCTTGCGTGCGGCGTTTTCGAGCCTTGCCTTTATCTAACGGTGCCATGCGCTTCCTCCAGCTTTAGACGCAACGCGCGAATTGTGTCGTGTAAGTCGATAATTTCATCGCGCGCAGATCGTCCAGCGTTGAGCAGCGCCTCATCGCGTTCGGTTTGCGCCTGCTCTAACTCCATTCGCATTATGGCAACGGTGCCGCGCAGCTGAAGTAGTGCCGTTTCGCTTGATGCACTCGCCTCCGCGAGGCCTTGCCGCACGCGTTGTTCGGCTTGCTCTAGTTCGGTACGCGTCACCCGGATCGTGGCGCTGAGATCAGCGAGCTGCGCTTCCATGGCATCACGAATTTCCGCCTTTTCAGCTTCGTGCTGCGCTTTAGTAGCCTCCAATTGCCCACGCAACGCCCAGGCCGCCGCTTTCAGGTGCTGGATCTCGACCAAAAATTGCGAATCATCGTCGTGTTTTTGCAAACTCAATCCCATCTGAAAGTTTAACCCGCGCCGCGCGCGCTCACTAGTTCCAATTGCAGCACAGGAATTTCCGGATGGCGGCTATCGATTTGTTTGAGCAGGCTCAGTCTGCGTTCGGCGGCGTCTAGTGCACCGGCACCAATTTTGGCGTGGATATCGCTGACTACGCTTTCTAGCAATTGTCCGCGCAAGGAATCCAATGCTTTGTCCGGCCCTAGCGAACGTAACGAACTCAAGATATTCGCGGCGTTTTCAAAATCGCTGCTTTCCACGCTCTGTGCGAGTTGAACTTTGAGTGCAACGCTTAATCGTTCGATGCGTATTGCGATATCACTGCCAGGGCCTAAGCGCTGCACTTGCCGCAGCAAATCAAAAGCATTCGCACCGGGCGGATCAAGCAGCGCGTTTTGCGCGATCGCAGCATCAATATCTACAAGCAGTTGCGTGCGACGTGGGTCGTTTTCGGTGTTATCCAGCACTACGGTCGGTGGCGGGGTGGTCACGCGGCCACTGGCGATTTTTGCTTCAAGTTTTGCGTTGATCGCCCGCAATACGCTGGCGCTGGCACCGCGTTCGGACGCTTGCTGGATGAGTCTAGCTGCCATGTCGAAACTGGAAGTAGTAATGGCTTTTTCTGCTTGGCTTATTAGCGCCGCAACGATTTTTTGTAGGCCTTCACGCGCCGCTTCATTTTTTGCATCCAAAGCCAAAACGGCTTTGAAAAGATCGGCAGCACTTTGCCCTTGAGGTGAGATCAATTGGCCAGCAGCCAAAGCTGCTTTGGCTTGATTAAGTAGTTCCGAGATATTCGCACGTTGCTCATCACCATCGCTTTGTAGTGCACGCCATTTGCGCATC
>JAYVAQ010000489.1:0-2538 GCA_043750875.1 Rhodanobacteraceae bacterium | reverse complement strand
CGACGATGCCTACCGGATCCAGTTGTGGGGCGACCAGGTGGAGGCGCTGTCGCGGATCGATCCGTTGCTGGGTCAGGTGAAAGAGACGTACCGGCGGCTGCCCATCTATCCCAAAACGCACTACGTGATGACGCCGGAGACGAAAGAGCAGGCCATGATCAGTATCGAGCGCGAGCTGGTCTGGTGGCACAAGGAGCTGGAGAGCCAGGGCAAGTTAATCGAAGCGCAGCGCATCTGGCAGCGGACGATGTTCGACCTGGAGATGATCCGGCAGATGGGCTACTGCCACGGCATCGAAAATTACTCGCGCCACTTAACCAGCCGCGGTGAGGGTGAAGCGCCGCCAACGCTGTTTGACTATCTACCGCCGGATGCGCTGATGATCGTCGACGAATCCCACGTGACCGTGTCGCAATTGGGCGGCATGTATAAGGGTGATCGTTCTCGCAAAGAAACGCTGGTAAATTTCGGTTTTCGCCTACCCAGTGCACTCGATAATCGCCCGCTGCGCTTTGAAGAGTGGGAACGCCGAGCACCACGCACCATATTTGTTTCAGCGACTCCAGCAAATTACGAGCTCGAACACTCGGTCGGAGCAATCGTTGAGCAACTCGTACGACCTACGGGCTTGATCGATCCTGAAGTTGAAGTGCGCCCGGTTGGCGGCCAAGTAGACGATGTATTGAGCGAAGTTCGCGAGCGCACGGCGCTGGGTGATCGGGTGCTGGTGACGACTTTGACCAAGCGCATGGCGGAAAACTTGACTGACTACTTATCCGAGCAAGGCATCAAAGTACGTTATTTACACTCCGATATAGAAACTGTGGAGCGGGTCGAGATTATTCGTGACCTACGGCTTGGCGTCTTTGACGTATTGGTAGGTATCAATCTTTTGCGTGAAGGTTTGGACATGCCCGAGGTGTCGCTGGTCGCGATTTTGGACGCCGACAAAGAAGGTTTTTTGCGTTCCAACCGCTCACTGATACAAACCATTGGCCGTGCGGCACGCCATTTGCGCGGCAAAGCCATTTTGTATGGCGACAGAATCACCGACTCGATGCGAACGGCTATTGACGAAACTTCGCGTCGACGCGAAAAGCAAATCGCCTACAACATCGAGCACAACATCACGCCGCGCTCGGTCACCAAAAAAATCTCCGATGTAATGGAAGGCGCGCGCGAGGCCATGCACGCACCGCAACCGGGAAAACCTAGTCGGCGCAATGAAGCAAAAGTACAGCCTTCAGTGATTGACGCTAGCGATTGGGCCAGCATCAGCCCGGAAGAATTTGGAAAACGGCTGAAGAAGCTGGAAAATCAAATGTATGCCCATGCGCAAAATCTGGAGTTTGAACAAGCCGGTGAAATTCGTGATCAAATTCAACGCATCAAAGCGATTGGACTACTCAGCTAGCAGCATTTGAAACTGACAGCAAACGCAAAACCCGCGAAAGCTCAATCAGCGGCAAGCCAATCACACCTGTCGGGTCATTGCTTTGCATACGCGTCAGTAAGCTAATGCCCAAAGACTCGGTTTTTATGCTGCCTGCACAATCAAACGGCTGATCCGCGTCCAAATAGGCAGCAATTTCGGTCAAATTCAAAACACGAAAATGGCAAATAGTCGTGTCGACAAATTCGTGAAGTTCGCCTCGGTTCTGCACACACACAGCGCTGTGAAACAGCAACCTTTGCCCGCTACTTTTTTGCAAATCAATGATGGCATTCGCACGATTACCGGCTTTGCCGACACATTCACCGTTTCGATCGGCAACTTGGTCGGCACCTATAACGACGGCCGCTGGAAATTGCGCACTGACCGCCAGACATTTTTCACGCGCCAAACGCACCGCCAACGCCAACGGCGCTTCGCCGCGCAACGGCGTTTCGTCCACTTCTGGCCTTGCGGTAGTGAATTCCGGCAGCAAACGTCTTAATAGCGCAGCACGATAAACACTGGTCGAGCCCAGCACCAAATTTGTCGGAAGCATCAACACGTCAGGCAATTTCAGTGAATGGTGTGGCTATGGCCGCTGATAATTCCGCTCGCAATCACAGCACTGCGATCTGCGGCTTTGCTGGCATGTTCTAACTGATCTGCAGCACGTTCCAACTCGTCGCGCATGGTTTCCAGCTTCTTAATATTTTCCGCGAGCGACACAGACGAGCTAGCCAAATTTTCTTCCGCCGCTTTAAGCTCCGCCAAACTTGCGGTGGCGTGTTGATCACGCAACCAAAGTCGGCGTGAAAGTACCAGCTTAAGCGCAGTCGCAACCGAAGCGTCAGCATTCAACAAGCCGCTCACTTGCCTAGTGCCATCGCTGGGAAAACGTGCGAGCCAATCCTGCATCGCTTGCATGCGCTTTTTACAATCATATAAATCGCGTTCAAGCTCATCGGCGGCGTCCAAAAATTGTCGGATTGCCCGTTCGCGCGCGTAGGACGGCGTGCTCAACGTGGCGCGTATCGCCCCGCATCGGCGCATGGACACGCTGCCGTTTTATTTATGGATGGCGTTGGCGAAGGCGACAGCGTGTC
>JAYVAQ010000488.1:0-4808 GCA_043750875.1 Rhodanobacteraceae bacterium | reverse complement strand
CAACGCACTGGCGGGGTCCAGCTTTAAGTGCCGGGCGACGTTGGCAGCAACAAACAACACATCACCTAATTCTTCCAGTTGATGTGCCGAATTATCCGATTGCGCCGCTTCATCTAACTCTGCGACTTCTTCGCGCAACTTATCCAGCACAGGCGAAATGCCAGGCCAGTCAAAGCCGAATTCAGCGGCGCGCTTTTGCAATTTGATTGCGCGCTGCCACTCGGGCAAGCCACGCGAAACAGTATCCAGCGCTGACGTGGCAGGCACAGACGTACTAGACGCACCGCTGGCATGCGCACCTGCCAATTTTTCCGCCTTCTTTAGCTCTTCCCAGCGCCGAGTCTGTTCATCGCTATCCGCAACACTGGCGCCCGCAAACACATGCGGGTGCCGGCGCAGCATTTTTTCATTGATGCCACGTGCGACGTCATCAAAATCAAACAAGCCGAGCTCGGCGGCCATTTGCGCGTGAAACACCACTTGCAGTAATAAATCGCCAAGCTCTTCTTTCATATCCGTGTGATTTTTGCGCGCGATCGCGTCCGCGACTTCATACGCCTCTTCCAAGGTATAAGGTGCCACAGATTCAAACGTTTGTTTGACATCCCATGGGCAGCCACCCACCGGTTGGCGCAGTCGCTGCATTATTTTGCGCAACGCCAGCATGGGATCGGCGTCCAGCTGTTCCGCACGTTGGATCAAACGCGGCGCGTGATCGGTGAGCGTTTGCATGGGGGGAATCGTCGCAACTGTCATCGTTCACTGCGCCAATTTAGTCGCGTTAACCAGTCTACACCGGGGTCACCCACAGCGATAAATGCCGGCACTAATAACTCGGTGCCTTGGTTATAGCGTAATGGCTTGCCACAGCGATCAAGTACCGCACCACCTGCTTGCTCAACAATACATTGGCCAGCCGCGATATCCCATTCGCACGATGATGAACTTAGGCGCGGATAAATATCGAGTTCACCAGCCGCCAAATCTGAGAATTTTAGGCTGCTTCCCAGCGCACAAAGCGCATGTGCGCCCATGGAGCTGAGCAAATCTGAAAGCTCAGCTGGGTGATGGCTACGACTAACTGCAACACGCACCGGCGTGCCTGCCTTACGGGTGTGTAGCGGGTGCGGCGCAGCTTTACTTTCGCCTCGTCTTGCACGCCAGGCACCACCACCACGCGTTGCAAAACACACGTCACCACGCGCCGGAGCAAGTACGATGCCCAGCACCGGCGCACCATTTTCAATCAAAGCGATATTGACTGCGAATTCGCCATTATGTGCAACGAATTCGCGGGTGCCATCGAGCGGGTCGATTAGCCAATAGCGCTTCCAGCGCGTACGGTCGATAAAAATACGCGCACCAGATTCCTCGCTCAACACCGGAAAACGTGGCTCCAGTGACTTCAAGCCCGCGTCTAGCAAATGATGGGAAGCCATATCCGCTTCCGTCAAAGGCGAACGATCAGACTTGTGCGTCACCGCGCAATCGGGTGAATAGATCTGCATGATTGCCTGCGCTGCTTGTTCTGCCAAGTCGCGTGCACCGACTAGCAAGCCCGCTAGATCAGAACCCGATAATTGATGTTCACTCATGACGGCTTGCCTGCCTGTGTGGCGAGCGACTCAGCCGCGAGCCACGCACGCGCCAACAATAGCGCGCCGAGCGCACGGCCTTCGGTAAATTCAGGATGTAAGGCCAAAGTCTCGATCTCCGCTAATTTCCATGGAATAACATCAATAGGCTCTGGCTCGTCACCTTCCAGTCGGCTTGCACTCAAATCACGCGCGAGCACGACATGAATTTCGTGTGCCATGTATGTCGGCGCTAAGGATAAGGTGCGCAAATAATCTAGACGGCGGGCGGCAAAGCCCGCCTCTTCCTGCAATTCGCGGTTCGCAGCAAACAAAATGTCTTCGCCTTCATCAATGCGGCCACGCGGTAGGCCCAGCTCGTAACGATGGAAGCCACAGCCATACTCGCGCGTAATGAGCACCGTTTCGGCATCAAGCATTGCAACCACCATCACCGCGTGGTTTGAATTGGGGATCACCCGATAAAACTGACGTTGTGCGCCATTGCTAAAGCTAAGACTTAGCTTTTCCATGGGGGATTCACGCACGAAACACTCGCGCGCGTCGATTAACGGTAAGGTTTTATCAGGCAATTGCGCGTTGGTCAGCAAATATTTCCCCGGCAATAAATTTATTTGGTCGTCTCTCATAGGGCAAACATTCTGAGCGCAAGTGCGTGCATCGCAGGTGTACCGGCCAGCACCGAGGTGGTATTGAGCGCAATCTCAGCACCATCCAAATCGGTCATCACGCCCCCCGCCTCACGCACAATTACCGCCAAGGCGGCGATGTCCAGGATATTTACGTCACTTTCAAGCACCAAATCTAGGCTGCCTTGCGCCAACAAGTGATAGTGATAGAAGTCGCCATAGCCACGCGTGCGATTTGCACCTTGCAACAGTTGCGCCAGAACACTCCAGCGCTTACCGCGCGATAGCGTTTTAATATTGCCCGTAGAAACAATCGCTTGCGCCAGTTGATCGGTATTTGAGACCTTGATCGCTGCGTCATTTAGTTCAGCGCCCGCGCCCTTAACCGCACTGGCAATTTCGCCAAACTCTGACGCGGAGCTAACACCTAGAACCAATTCGCCGCGATGCATCAAGGCGATTTGCGTGGAAAATATGGGGTAGTTCCTGACGAAGCTTTTGGTCCCATCTATGGGGTCAATGAGCCAAAGATAGTCAGCATCTGGGCGTTCAATCGCGCTTTCTTCACCGTAATAACCATGTTCGGGAAAGTAACTCTTAAGAACCCGCTTAATTTCTAGCTCAGATTCGACATCGGCCTGTGTCACCGGCGTTTGATCCGTCTTGAGCGTCACAGCGGCGTGGTTGCGATAGTAATGTTTAATAACGACTGCAGCGGCCTTGGCCGCTTCTTTGGCGGCACGTAGCGCTAAACTTAAATCCAGAGCGGGTTCTTTCATTGATCTCTCAGCTTGGGCGCTTAAATTAAGGTATGACTAGAACGCCGTGAATTTTTAGCAAGCGTGCACCAGGCGAACCTGCAATCGGTTCACCAATCAAGCTCAGCGCTCGCTCAATATTTGGGTTGCTCATTTTCTGGCGCAGCGTGATTTCCGCTTGATAGCTTTCACCTTGCAAAGTAAAGCCACCCGAAATATCGAGCGCAGCAGCGCCGATCGAGCTGACTACGCCACGAATCGCACCACCCGCCTCGTTTTTGATGCTGACATCGAAACTACCAAAATCTGCCTGGGCCATGCCCGTCACGCCTGCAGTCAGCCATTGCACATTCCCTTGCACGCGTATCGGCACACCGCGCTGATTTACACTGAGTTCGGAAAAATTTAAAGCGAGCCTGCCCGTAGGTATTACCGCCGGTATACCTAAGGCAGGTGCCAACCAACTGGCATCAGCAGACGCAGTCAGCGCCGACAATACCCAATTCGAGCCGGTTTGTTGCGCAAATCCCTCAAGCTGCACCGTGGCACCATCGAGCTTTAATTGCACTCTCGGCGCAAATAGAAGCGCACTAGAGAGCGGAATTTGCCACGTCAGTTTTCCCAGCGCTTGATTTGCGATAAGCACGGTATCTGCGTCGCCATTCCACAACGTGCCATGCAAACCCTCAAGCTGCACATTCGGCGCTTTGTGCTGCACGAGCCGCCATGCAATGCGCGCTGGCAGTGTATAAATTGCAAACAACACCGCCAAAAAAATAATTAAAGCGGTGATGGTCAGCTTGCGCATCATCGGCCAAGCGTCACTTTTACATTGACCGTCGAGGTACCCAGCGTATCAATAGAAAGTTCCAACACTTGCACCTGACTATCATGCTCTAACTGCTCAAGCATCGTCATGAGCACATCAAAATTCACCCCGCCCAATTCTAGTCGTACTTTATTTGGCGGAACAGTTGTGATGTTTTTTAGGCCGCCCTGCAAATTTTTGCCGCGAATGCTTTGGTCTACCAAAGCAGTCAGTGAACTAGCACCCTGATTTGCCACATCCAGGTTTGCCCCCATAGCACCTGGTGCGCCTTGCCCTTGCCGGGCAGTACGTGCGGACATTAGTGCCGATATCTCCTTCAACGCAGCAGCTTGACTTTGCGCCTGCAAAACCATACGCGCATGCGCTTTTCGTAACGGCTCAAAAATACCAAAAAATGCCACGGTTGCCAGCAACAAAACGGCGCCGACTCTCAGAGTGCGCTTCTCCGACGTGCTGCGCAAAAGCCAAGACCTTCTGAGCGTATTGGCAAGATTACTTTGCCCTATCATTAGGCAATATCCTTCGTTCGCGCAGGTAACCGCACGTCAAAAAGCACCGCCGTTAAGCCCAATTCTTTGATTTTAATGCGACCAGTCAGCATCTGCCCGTTTGGGTCGATATTGTTGTTGCCTAAGCTCACTTCAAGCCCAGACAGTGTCGAAAGCCTAGCGCGCAATGCGTCAATTGTGGCCAAGTCGGGCGAACGAAAACTTAACTCCAACTCGCCATTGCGATAGTCCGCATTGATCAATGCAAGTCGGGTTTCACTGTAAAGCACAGGCGCAATACGCCTAAATAGTGCCAATGCGCCACCCCGCGCGCCTGCCGAATTTTCCGTTTGCTCTGATTTTAGTTTGCTCTGCAACATAGCGACTGGATCAAGCGAAGCCGGACCACTTGGAAAGACCTGTTGATAAAGCCGTGCAATCTCTTGTTCTTGGACGTCTAAGGCACTGGACAATCGATAGAAATCAGTAGCTACACGTGCACCTTGTAC
>JAYVAQ010000487.1:0-2901 GCA_043750875.1 Rhodanobacteraceae bacterium | reverse complement strand
GCGGCTTTTGATCCAGCTAAAAATCTACCTAGAATCTTCATCACGCCAAAGCTCTAGTGAATCGGCGTAGCCGCCCAATAAATTCCACAGCGCCGCCTCTTTTTCTGGTGGTATGCGCGAAAAAGCGAAGCCTAGCTCTACTTCATCAATGCGCATGACGCGCGCTTCAAGATGAATATTGAGTGTTTCACCAAGCAATAAATCCAATACAAACTGATCGCCGCGTTTGCCGGTCCAGTCGCTAGGCCTGCGCGCAAGCAGCCCGGTTGCGGAGATGTCTTGTAGTTCGGTGGTCCACGATTCATCACCACGACACATTAAAATTGCACTGTCGGTGGGCATGCGCCGCGCACGGCGCCCGAGCTTTTGATTGCCTGTTTTGCTGTCCAATTTTTGACTGTTTAACATTGCCATAAAACATTTCGCCTTCCCCCGGAAAGCCCGAGTTGTATTATGCACAGCTGCAGCTTAGTTCAAAGACCTAGCGTGCAGAAAAAGTGGCTACCGACGCGCAGCATCGAAAAACACTGGCGATGAATTCAGTACATGCCCGCTTTAGTGCACTAAGGCTCGGTTTTTGAATAAAAGGAATCAGACGATGGCCAGAGCTACATTTAATCGCTCGGATCGTGTTGCCGCTTTACTGCGCCGCGAAGTTGCAACGTTAGTACACCAAGATGTGCGGGACGGTTTGGTGCCGGAAATGAGCGTTTCCGACGTCGAAATTTCGCGCGATTTGGCGCATGCCACGGTATTTGTGACCGCACTAAAGCCCGAAGAGAGCGCCATGGGAATCGTCGCGCTCAACGCACAATCCAAAGGCTACCGGCATTTTCTGGCAAAAACTTTGGCTTTGCGGCAAATGCCCGCACTGCACTTCAAGTATGACGATTCAGTTGACCGCGGCATGCGCATAGAAGAATTATTGCGGCAATGATCGAGCCTGTTTTTTCGGCTTCGCCCAGGGAGCAAATTCGTATGAGCGTACCTCTACACATCGTTGTGTTGGCTGCGGGGGGCGGGTCACGCATGAAAAGCGCGCGCCCGAAAGTGCTGCAAAAATTGGCTGGGAAATCAATGTTGGCGCATGTTTTGGCTGCTGCCAGCGCGTTAAATCCGGCAAAAATTCACGTGGTTTATGGATATTTGGGCGAGCAAGTACGCGCCGAGTTTAAGCAAGCCGAGCACTCGAACGTTCCCAAGTACTCAAACATTCATTGGGTCGCGCAAGACGTGCAAGCTGGCACGGGTGATGCGGTTCGGCGCGTTATGCCGAGTATTCCTGACGCCGCGCGCGTTATGGTGCTGTACGGCGATTCGCCAGCGTTACTTCCCGATACATTGGCGAAGCTATTGCAAAAAGATGGCTTGTCTGTGCTGATCAGCCATGTCACCACACCTGCAGGCCTAGGTCGGGTAGTTTTAGACGCCGAAAATCGCGTGCTCGGTGTCGTTGAGGCAAAAGATGCTACGCCCGATCAGTTAGCCATCCAATACGTTAATACCGGCGTATTGGTCGCAGACAGTACCGAACTGCGTGCATGGTTACAGCGCTTGACGCCGAATAATCAGCAGCGCGAGTACTATTTGACGCAAATTTTTGAGTTTGCCGCGTTGGATGGGCAAGCGGCGCAAGCGGTGTTGACCAGCGATGCCTTTGAAGGCTTCGGCGCGAATGACGCATGGGAGTTGGCTCAGCTTGAACGTTATTTGCAAAACCGCGAGTTGAAAAACCTATGCCAAACGGTTGGCTTGCGTGTAGCTGACCCAGCCCGAGTTGACCTGCGCTGCAGCAGCATTGAGCTCGGGCGTGATGTCGAGTTCGACGTCAATGTGGTCTTAGAAGGCAGTATTCGTTTCGACGATGACGTCAAAATCGGGCCGTTTTGCCGCATTCGAAATTGCCAGTTGGCCGCAGGTACGGAAGTTTTAGGACACTGTGATCTGGACGGTGTACTCACCACCGGCGCTTGTCGCATTGGACCGTTTGCGCGGTTGCGTCCAGGCACTGTGTTGGCTGAAGGCGCGCATATTGGCAATTTTGTCGAAACTAAGAAGGCGAATTTTGGCCGCGCCAGTAAGGCAAATCACCTGAGCTATCTGGGTGATGTGGATGTTGGTGAACAGGTGAATATTGGTGCCGGCACCATTACTTGTAACTACGACGGTGTCAATAAGTCGCTGACGCAGATCGGTGACGGTGCGTTTATCGGATCCAACAGCGCGCTGGTGGCACCGGTCAAAATAGGGGCGAACGCAACAATTGGTGCAGGTTCAACGATCACCAAAGATGCGCCGCCTGACGCCCTAACGTTGTCAAGAACGCGGCAATTTACCATTGCCAATTGGCAACGACCGGGAAAACGTACGAAATAGTGCGTATCAATCTAGGAACTTACTAGACTATTTCGCTACAGTAATCCCGTGGCCAAACCTGTTCAATCGAAGACTAACTTTATCCTCGTGCTCTTGCTGATTGGCGCGAGTGCAGCGGTTGGCATCTATCGAACCCAGCGCAGTGCGCAAGTGTTTTCTAAACCTTTGTTTGAGCCGGTGGCACCAACCGAGGTCATTACTGCAAGCGAAATTGCTAGCAAAACCAATACTCCGCCACTTTTGAGCGTTAAGGTGCCAGTTCGCGAAGCTGTCCCGGCCTCTGATATTGCGTTTCAGCCGGAGGTGTTGGCAGCAACGATCAGTCGCACCCTACTCGCACGGCGCGCGTTTAGTCGCGACGAACTGCGCCAGCTGCGTTCACTCTTCGCACCCGCACCTGCGGCGCCGTTGGCTTCCAAGCAATCCGTTGCTGCGGCTCGCGAATTGGTGCTTAGTGCGCTTATTGATGCGACGCGTGGGCGGGTGGGGGAACATGTACTGAACGATGCGGCCAGCGTTTTAGCC
>JAYVAQ010000486.1:0-3407 GCA_043750875.1 Rhodanobacteraceae bacterium | reverse complement strand
TGACGCGGCTTTCCTAAAAGCTGCGCACATCATGCTGAAAAATCGTACTGCGATCGCCAGTGGCGAGATGGTTTCAGTCGATAAAATTGCCAGCATCTTGTCTTTGTTCATGACATGAATTTCGCTTTCACTTGCGACCCAAGCCATCTCGCCACTGGCGATCGCAGTACGATTTTTCAGCATGATGTGCGCAGCTTTTAGGAAAGCCGCGTCAGTTTTTGCGTGGCCTGCAAGATACTGCGCACTGCTGCGCTCGGCGCCACCACTTTCTAAAATAACCACGTTGGCGTCAAGCTCAGCGCCGACTTTAGCGAGATCACCTGCTGCTAGTGCGGCGGAGAAGCGCTCCACGACCGCTACCGGCGCGGCAGCGTTCGCCGCCACGTTAAGCACGGCTTTGCTGACATCACGCCCGCTGGTCATAGCGGCCATTTTGCTGTGGTCTTCGTCGCCATGGGCTTGAATTTGGCTGAAAGCGAGCGCGGCAACGATGGCAAAGGTAAGTTTCATTTTTATTTGGTTTCCTTGGGTTGTGGTTATTTTGTGGGTGATGAATGCAGTTTCTGTTGGTGCTATTAGTCCTGCGCCATCGGATCTTCGGGTGGCTCGAATGAGGAGCGTTCGTCAGTGCCTGTGGCGCTACTTTCATCATTCGCGTCCATACTGTGTTCGCCGTGCGGCGCCGTTTCGCCACCGCCGTGCTGGTGGCCGGGGCTGGTGCGAATTGCTTCTTCGTATTCCAACGCGCTCAGTGTCGGCAACTTTTGCAAAAATGCCACCATGCCCCAGATGTATTGGTCTTGCATGCTTTTGCCCCAGGCCGGCATACCTGTCATTTTGATGCCGTGCTTGATCGCCCAAAACGATGTTTTTGGATCGAACTCGGCCATGATTTTGTAGCTCGGTGGCGCGGGATAGAGCCCTAAACTTAGCTCCGTTTCACCCATGCCCGGCGCCAGATGGCAGGCGGCGCACATGGAATTATAGTTGCCTGCCCCCGAGCTAATCTGTTTGGCATCCTGCAAATCCGGCACCACAAGATCGCTGGCACGAACCGCGATTGAGCGATTTCGTAGCAATTCCAGCATGCGATTGGTGATGCCCCAATGCGGGTCATCGGCAGCAATATTGAAGGCACCAAAATAGACAAATGCGCCGCCGCCAACAGCGGCGATGGCAGCGGCAGCTAGGCCAAATTTCACCCGTTTCATGGCGCACCCTTAGCGGCGTTGCGTCGCACTGGCTTGCCAAAGTTAGGATCAGAACTAACCTTGCGAGCCACATCTTTTGGCCGTGATGGATGCCAGCCTGGGTCAGTAAAATCACCGTGCGCCACGTTGTCGCGCACTTTTACCACGGTAAACATGCCGCCCATCTCGACATTGCCGAATGGCCCAGTGCCA
This sequence comes from Rhodanobacteraceae bacterium, assembly GCA_043750875.1. GTDB lineage: Bacteria > Pseudomonadota > Gammaproteobacteria > Xanthomonadales > SZUA-5 > JANNYA01. Next base: position 2,004 of record JAYVAQ010000486.1, on the reverse strand, counting down.
GCCATCATCGCCAAAGTGTTTTCCGGCCCCGGCATATGCCCCATATCCACGTGCTCTTGATGCTCGCTCATGCCGTGTTCGCCCATGGCCATAAAACCCGGCAAATGCGCACGCATACGGGCAGGCAAATCACCGCCCTGATCGACACCAATGGTGTTCGGAATTTCATGCCCCATCGGCCCCATGGTGTGGTGGCTCATGTGGCAATGAAATGCCCAGTCCCCGGCAATCGCATCGAATTCAATATCACGCATTTGCCCGACGCCGATAATTTCGGTGACTTCTGAGCGCCACTGGGATTTCGGCCAACGCCCGCCGTCACTGCCGGTGACTTGAAAAATATGCCCGTGCAAATGAATCGGGTGGTTCCACATGGATAAGTTACCTAAGCGAATACGCACGCGCTCGCCGGTTCTACAAACCAGCGGCTCGGTCGCAGGAAAGGCCTTGCCATTGAGCGTCCAGATATCAAAGTCTTGCATGATGCTGGGGTCGGGACGCGAAGTACCCGGATGCAGGGCAAAGTTGTGCAGCAGAATGGCAAAGTCCCGATCAACATGATCACCGGCCTTGGGGTGAATAATAAAAAGCCCCATCATGCCCAGCGCCATTTGCGTCATTTCATCGGCATGTGGGTGATACATATGGCTGCCCGATTGCTTAAGCGTGAACTCGTAGACATAGGTTTCACCGGGGCCAATGCCGCGCTGATTCAGCCCGCTAACGCCATCCATGCCTGAGGGAAGTAACAGGCCGTGCCAATGCACGCTGGTGGCTTCGCGTAAGCGATTGGTTACATAGATGCGCACGCGATCGCCCTCCACTGCCTCAATCGTGGGGCCAGGGGCCGAGCCGTTGTAGCCCCAACATTTTGCTTTGCTGCCGGGTGCGAACTCATGTTCGAGCTCTTCGGCGACCAAATGAAACTCTTTGACGCCATCGGTCATTTTGTAAGGCAGCGTCCAACCGTTTGGGGTGTAGGTTTTGCTGGCTGTGCTAGTGGGCGGGCCGGAGGTGTTTGCGGCTGGCGGTGTTGGCACGGGCGGCTTTTCCATGCCTTTCATATCCATGCCGGGCATTGAGGAATGATCTTGCGCAAACGCCTGTACCGCCACACCCGTCAGTGCCGTCGCACCCGCTAGTGTCAAAAATTGCCGGCGGTTCGGGTTGTTGTCAGTTGTGCTCATGGAGTTTTTCACCTTCTGGTTGATGCTGATGCGCATCGACTGCGCCCGCTTTGAGTTCCAGCGCCATGCCGCATATTGAGCAAGTGCCGGGTTTATCGCTGGTGATGTCGCTGTGCATCGGGCAGACGTACAACGGCTTGTTTGCCGCTGGTGTAACTTTGAGAGGGTCAGTTGGCATCGTGCTTTCGTCGTGTGTTGTAGGCGCGTCTGGCATTTGCATGCCACTGTGATCCATTGGCGCGTCGTCTGTTTTCAGGCCCGGCATTGGCATGGCACCGTGATCCATTTGCGTGCCGCCCATAGTTGACTGACGCGCGCTAGGCATGCCGATTTTTGGCTCTCCATCGATGCTGGCACTGCTTGGCAATTCGCCGCCGACGGCCAATTTTAATGCCGTGCGTGCCAGCCAATAGTCGCGCAGCGCGTCTAAGTAGCCCTGATAAGCGTCGTATTCCGCTTGCTTTGCCTGCAACAGCTCGAACGCGCCAATCAACATAAAGTTGTAGCGCTTTTGCATCTCAGCGACGGCCGCTTCCCGGGCGGGCACCAATACATCCGCATAGGTTTGAACAATTTCACGCTGCTTATTGAGCTTTTCTAGCCCAAGTGCAACCTCAGATTGCACAGTGAGCTGCATTTGATCACGCTGTGCGGTGGCGGTTTCTAACATTGCCGTGGCGTGCAGCACGCGGCCTTGACCCTGATTGAAAATCGGCAAGCCCAAACTAAAACCAATGCCACGCAGCTTTTCGCCGTCCGTCTCGCGTTCGCGCTCAGCGGAAATATCAAGCTCGCCAAACCAGCGCCAGCGCTTGGT
>JAYVAQ010000485.1:0-5744 GCA_043750875.1 Rhodanobacteraceae bacterium | reverse complement strand
CGCATTTGCTCTACCCCGATGGACTGCAACGCGCGCGCTTTTTACCTGCAATTGCGGCGTTGGAAAAACACTGCCAAGTGATTCGCCTGGACGCCGCCGGCGACTACCGTTTGCGCGCGCTGACCAACGCGAAAATTTATTTGACACCGTTAACGCCGGAAACATTGGGTGCACTCAACGCGCTGTTTCAGAGCTTGGTGGCAAGTGAGGTTGAATCTGAGGTTGCATTAGAGGTTAACGAGCGCGAAATTATTGCGTTGAAAGTGGCCGGAGACGTGTGCTGGTTCGAATTCGCTCAGTTGTGTGAAGGCCCGCGTTCGGCACATGACTACATCGAATTAGCGCGTGAATTCCACACTGTGGTGCTGTCGAACGTGCCCCAATTTGACGGCAACAGCGAAGATGCGGCGCGCCGGTTTATGTTTTTGGTCGACGAGTTTTATGATCGCAAAGTCAATCTGATCGTGAGTGCGGCGGCACCGGCGACAGCCCTGTATCAAGGCCGCCGCTTTCAATTTGAGTTTCAACGTACCGTTAGCCGCTTAATTGAAATGCAAACGCGGGAATACTTGGCGACGGGGCATTTGGGTTAAGCCAATAACGCCACCCAATCCAACTCCAACACGGCTTTGGGCTCGCCCAAATAATGCCCTTGCGAATAATCCACGCCGCAGCCTTTAAGCCAGCGCAGGCTGGCACCACTGGCGACGTGTTCCGCGATTACTTTTAAACCCAACGCGTGCGCAAGTGAGGTAATTGAGGCGACCATGGTTCGGTCGGTTTCCGAATCGCTCAAATTGGCGATAAAGCTGCCCTCGATTTTGACGAAGTCTACCGGCAGGTGCTTGAGGTGGCTAAACGAGGAAAAGCCGGTGCCAAAATCGTCCAGTGCGAAGCGCGCGCCGAGTTTGCGCAGCGTTTGAATCGCGCGGCGTGCGGAATGCAGGCTACCGATTTCCCGGGTTTCGGTGACTTCAAAGATCAACCGCGCGCCCACACCTGGATGCGCACGGATCATTTCATCCATGGCTTTGATCGACTCCGGATCTTGCAAGGTCACGTTCGACAAATTCACGGTGAAACTTAAACGCGCCGAATTGCCATCGAGTGCCGGTGCGGTCAGTAATTTGACCGCTTGGGTGAGCACCCATAAATCGATCTTATTCATCAGCCCAACGCGTTCCGCTAACGGTACGAAAACGCTCGGGCTGACCCATTGGCCATCGCGGTTGACCATGCGAATCAGCAGCTCATAAATTTGCTCGCCGCTATCTTTTGGGTTAATGCGAAAACCCTGCACCGCGCGCAGTTCCGACTCGCCACTAATGCCGCCCATGCCCATGATTGGTTGCGCGAGCAGAACAAAACGCTGCTCGTGCAGGGCGTCGCGGATGCGGATTGACCAGCCGGCATCCAGTTCCCGGGCGATGCGGGCATCGGCATCAGACACATAAATTTGGGTTTGATCGCAGCCACGGCGCTTGCCTAGAGTACAGGCCACGCGCGCGTGTTCCAGCGTGTACTCGGCGCTGGGCGTGTCTTTACTAATAATCGCGACACCGACGGTGCCGGTAAGCGTGACTTCAACACCAGCGCGCGAATAGCCGACTTGATGCACCAGTTCGCGAAAGCCATCGGCGATGGTGAACAGGTTTTCCAGCTGCACGCCGGTCAGCAGCATCGCGAAATGATCGTCTTCTAAGCGCGCTACCACATCACCGTCGCGCAGCCGTTCTTTTAAGCGTTGCCCCACCTCCACCAGCAAACGTTGCGCCGAATTTTCACCCAGGTGCTCCTGGCAAATCGCGAACCGGTCTATATCCACATGCAACACCGCGCTGTAGCCACCGCGTTCTCGGCGCATGTCAATTTCTTGCGCCAACGCTTGACTCAACTGGCGCCGATTTGCCAGCCCAGTTAATGCGTCGTGGTTGAGCTCCCAGCGCAAGCGTTCGGCGCTTTTGCGTTCGGAAATATTGTGAAACACCACCACCGAACCCTGACGTTTATTTTGTATCGCCAGCGGCACCACCGAACATTCGACCGGCACCGCCTCGCCCGCACGGGTCCAAAACACCGTCTCATAACCGCTCAGTTTGCCGCCCGAGGCGTAGGCTTTGCTGATTGGCGAATTCAGTTCACTCAAAGTCGAGCCGTCTTCGGCAGCAAAATGAAACATCAAATGCGCACGCTTGCCGATTAATTCGTCTTCACCCACAAAACCCAGCAGTTTTAACGCCGCTGGGTTGGCAAAGCTCACCATGCCGTCGTCGTCTACACCATAAACGCCATCGCCAACCGAATTTAGAACGCCGTCCAAACGCAAGCGTTCGGTTTCAATACGTTTTTGCACATCAATTGAACGCCCTAAGGCCTTGATGCGCGCCAAGGACAAATCCAGCACTTCGTTTTTAAACATGCATTCAACCGCACCAGCATCCAAACATTTTTTGATGATGGTGTCTTTGTAGGTGCCGGTAATCAATGCGATCGGGATATTCGCGGTGCGTGGCTCGGCTTTAAGCTTGGTGACCAGTTGGTCCCCGGTGCCATCGGGTAGAAAGTAATCGACAATAATTAAGTCAAACGCGCCGGTGTTGGCTTTCGCTAAGCCCTCGGCGATGGAGGCAGCGACATCCACTTCAAAGCCTTGCCCGAGCAGCATTTGTTTATAGGCAAAACGTACGCTTTGCGAATCATCAATAAATAGCAAGTTCAGTGGCTTCGCATTCGGCAATGCTGCCGCTGGGCGCGGGATCAAGTGTTTTTTATTGAACTCGAGCAACTGAGCTTCGCCAGTTACGGCGGGCTTTTGCCCCAACTCTGAAGGTGCGTCGCGGTCCGCAGGTGCAACGTCGGTGCTTGGCAATAGTGTTTTCAGAGCCGAAGGAATGCGTCCAAAATTCGCCCACAGCAGCGTTTGCGCCAACCGTCTATCGCTCAGCCATTGCGTTAGCTGCGGCGTCTTTTCGTTTGCCATTAACAGCACTGGAATATTTTTCCCTGCGCCGATTTTCAAAAAACTCAACAGCGCTTCAAATTCGGGGCTATTGCGCTGCGGCGAGCCCAAAATAATCGCCGCCACCTCATGCGAATCAATATGCCCTGCGGCCTCGCCATAATTGCCGAGAGAGGCCTGCGCAACAACTCCGGTAGCGCCCAAAGTGCGTTGCACCAAATGGCTCAGCGTCGCCGAGCGCTCCACAATGATGATTCCCTCAGACATAGTTTTTAAACTTCTGCGTCGATGCAATCCAGCAAGTGTAGCTTGCGCACCTTGGGCTCGCCTATGTCATCGTTAGGTTTTGCGACGTAATCAATCGAAACTTTTACCTAGCTAGATTCGTGTTCGAGTGGCCAGAAAATTCAACAATCCGACTCCGCCATCTCCTTTTGGAGGTTTTCCCACAGCGGCGATTTGAAGTAGCAGTGCAGATGATGAGCGGCGCCAACCGTAACGCCGCCTAGCCAAACGGAACTATTACCGCTATTAAGCATCAAATACTTTGCCATGTATTACCACGGAATTTGTGTTTGGCTTTGTTTTCTATGATGCTCAAGCGAAGCTTTGTTTGCCTTGTCGCGGGCGATTTATTTCGCCGCCGCGCGCTTCAAAAGCACCGAAATTCGTTGCTCTGCGCGCGCGACTTGGTCGCGCAATTGATCTACATCGTCATAAAAGCCATCAAGTTCCGCGGCGCTGATCACGTCTCGGCTTTCTTCACGCAGGTATTCGCTACCTGCGTCGGCGAAACTTTGCAGGCTAGATTTTGCAAAACTAACCACTTTGCGCGCACCACGGGCGACTTGGAAGCCAATCACATCGCCCAAAGCCGCGACAATTGGCGCATCCCAATCAGGGTCGAACTTCTCAGTAATGTGTTGCACTTGCCGCGCAAGTTCGGCGTCGCCGCTGATATGGATTTTCCCAACACCTAAGTTCGGTTTCGCGCCGGTCAAGCGTGCCAAGCCCATTTGCAGCAGGCTGCTTAAATCTGTGCTTACCGATAAATCTGCGACATCACTGGGCTCGGCCAGGGCAAAGCGCAGCTCGCCCGAGTGCACTCGGGCGAGCAGTCGAATTGCCGGTTTTGCCAGCGTAAGCGCCACCGCGCGGCCATCCAATTCATTCAATCGGACGCGCAGTGTCGGATCTAGTGCCAGCGCCCCTGCCACGGCGCGCTGTAATGCGCCGATGGCAAAGCTGCCGATACGCTCCTGCGTGCGCTGCGTGGACTCAGTCACGCTTATTGCGATTCCAGCGGATAGACCTTGACTTCAACGCGGCGATTTTTCGCGGCATTTTCAGGGTCCGATGCGTCCGCAGGGCGGTTCCAACCCAAGCCCGCTACCGCAAATTGATTCGGCTGCAAAGTTGGGAATTTCTTGATGATCGATTCTTTCACCGAGTTTGCGCGTGCCAAGGAAAGCTCTTGCACAGCGCTTTCGGGAACATTGCCCTTCATCGAGGCATCGGTATGGCCTTCAATCACGATGCGCGCCGCGCCATATTGACCCGCCAGTCTGCCCACTTCTTCAATTACAAATGGAATTTGCGGGTCGTAGGGTTCGCTAATGATTTTGCCATCGACCATACGTTCGTTGGTTTTGCTCAAGTCATAAGAGTTCGGGAAGAATTGAATCACCACCGTCTTGGTCAAGATTTCTGGGCTTTCACCCTGAATCGCGCTGGCCGATAAGGGCACAAAATTGACGCCGTAGTTGCTGGTTTGCGTCGAATATTTGTTCTCGCCAGACAACTTTCTCACTACTGAAAAATCGACCATTTGATCAAAACTGGTTTTGGTCGCATCAATCGCCGAAGCTTTGCGATACAGCATAAACGCGGTGTTGTAGGTGCGCTCAAAATTCGTTGGATTGTTTTGATTGAGGAAAAACTCCTTATTTTCCGCGAAATTGGTTGGGTGTGCGTCCGCCAACATGCCCACCGCGTCCGGCGCTGGGATGCCGTAAAACTCAGCCAGTAGCCCAGCCACTTCTTGCTTTTTATTGCCGTCTTCCAGCGCTGCCATCGAATCAAAAATCTGGCGCACCATGCCTTCAATAATGGCCGGGTTATCTTTGGCAAAATCGGCGCGCGCAAACCAGACATCAGCGATGAGCTTATTGGCAGTTTGAGTGCTAACCAGCATGCGATTGCCCTTGGCTTCGCTCAAGTTATAGATATCTGGTGCCCAGGTAACGACTGCGGAAATCGACTTGTCCGCGTTGAATGCTGCCGCCGCTTCAAAGGCGTTCGCGGTGAAAATCATATCGACTTCGGCCGGATTTACACCGCTGTTGATCAGCGTGTTGAGCAAGAAAAAATGTGACGGTGAATTTTGTGCCAAGGCAACTTTTTTGCCGGATAAATCGGATGCGGTTTTTATGCCTGCGCGCACCACAATGCCGTCGCCACCGTTGCTCCAATCGATCTGTTGGAAAATGCGCGGCATCACGCGCGAGTCTTTGCGTAAACCCTGCACCAACAAAGGCAGCATATCGACCGTAGCCCAACCGGTATGCACTTGACCGCTGGCGAAGGCGTCGCGCATTTGCACAGGGTCGTCAATCAGAATCAACTCAACTTTAAAGCTTGAGCCATCCGCCGCTTTCCAAACTTTGCCGGGTTTAGAACCGCCGTTGGCATAGACAATCGGTGCCCAGCCAGCCCAAACGTTGAGCGCCATTTTGATGGTGTTATCTTCAAGTGCTGCATAGTTGGAAACGCCTTTGACTTCCGG
>JAYVAQ010000484.1:0-5517 GCA_043750875.1 Rhodanobacteraceae bacterium | reverse complement strand
CTATCGGGAAATTATTGTCACCAGAGCTACCGTGCCGGTGGGCGAAGATATTGGCTTTTTACCCGGTACCGAAGAAGAAAAAATGACGCCTTGGATGGGCGCGCTGGAAGACAACTTAGAAGTGCTGGCGAGCCCGCGCGATTCCAGCAGTTGGGCGAAAGCGGTAACCAATGACTTATTGGCCTCGCGCATCAAAATCCGCTCGATGAATTTTATGCGTGGCCGCACGTTTTTGAGCCGCTATTTGATTATTGATGAAGCGCAAAATTTAACGCCGAAACAAATGAAAACGCTGATCACCCGCGCTGGCCCTGGCACCAAAATTGTCTGCTTAGGCAATGTCGAGCAAATCGACACGCCATATTTGACCGAAACCACCAGTGGCCTGACATATGTCGTGGATCGCTTTAAAACCTGGCCACATAGCGGGCACGTGACTTTGCGCCGGGGTGAGCGTTCCAGATTGGCGGATTTTGCTTCTGAGGCGCTGTAGCGTTATTTACGTCTTGGCGGCGTTGCTACCCCTAGCAGTTGCGCGTAGTGGCATGCCGTGGCCTGGGACATAGCGTGTGCAGCTTTGCTCAATCCTCGCCAATCGCGGGCCCAGAGAGCTTGCGGCCAGCCGCAATCGACGCCGAATCCAGCGATAACGACTGAACGAAATCTGCGGTTAGCAAGCTAGAACCCGAACGAAAAAACTTTTGTTAGTGCTTGACGCGTATCGCCGGCCACGATAACTCGCGTCAAAATCAGCTTTTTTGGGCTCAGAGAATAAATCAAAGCCGCGCCAAAACTTCCGCACCACGCCCAGAACAAGCTTTGAATCCTGCCCGCAAGGCTGCACCAAGCTCTTCTGCGCTGCTATTTGATGAAACTGTAATTGTCTTGGCTTCAGATTCTGTATTGCCAATCCAGCTCAATGATTTATCGTGAATATTTGGCGATATTGATATTAACCCGTGCATTTCCAATATGTTACAGAAGTGTAATTTTCCATATAGCGCTACTTTCGTCTTGTACTTGAAACGATGCATCATTTTTGACGCCCACTCGGCCTCAGCAGCTACGCAGCGTGTTGATACCAGTAAATCACCGCGCGCGTCGGGTGTATTAAGAAATCGGCTTTGAGCTAAAGCCAACGATAATGCACTTCCTAGTTCGAGGTTGGATGCCGATTTTTCCAGTACCAAACGCTCAAAAAGAGGATCAGGAACGGATATTCCATAACCAGAATAAGTTTGCACCTCAAAAAAGTCACCATTGAAATAAGCGCCAGCCCAGCGCCTTGGTATTGAATTTAATATCATGCGATTAAAATCAAAGCGTTGCCAAAACTTCCGCACCCCGCCCTGAGCACGCTTTGAAGCCTGCCCGCAAGGCGGCTCCAAGCTCTTCAGCATTACTATTTGATGGCACGGTAATTTTTGATGCCTCCATTTCTCTCGTCGCCGTCCAATTCATCAGCTTATCGTGAATATTAGAGGCAATTGAAATTGTGCCGTCTAATTCTTCAATTTCACAAGTATGCATTTTGTTATAAAGCGCTGTTTTGTTTTTATATTTAAATTGCAACATTCTTTTCGCACCCCATTCCTCCGCTGCTTTGACATTGCGCGTGGCAAGCAGTAAATCGCCACGGAGTTCCGGCGTAGGCAGGAAGCGGCTTTGACGCAAACAGGTTTTAATTGCTTCACCCAATTCACTATTGGATGCATTGGGTGCCAGAACTATGCCTTCGTACAATGGATCGGCAGCAAACATCACGTACCCAGATTGAGTCTTAATTTCAAAAAAATCACCATTAAAATACGCGCCCGCGCAGCGCCTTGCTTTCCATTCAATCATTGCATTCACTCCTTATTTATTGTTTGGTATTCGCCGTCTCAATTTCTAATTTGACGCCATGCTCAGTCGCATAATCGATCGCACGCTTTAACTGCGCCCATTGGGCAGAAGTTGTACCCACGGGTACCGCAACTTTGATGGTTTTAGAATTGATCATGGTATTTAGTAGCGGCTTCATATTAGGAATTGTTGCCACTGCAAAATCCGCAGTCGCGTTGATGTATGGTCGTAGCGCTGAATAAACCTGCTTTGGATTATTGAGTTTTGCGGCGGAGAGCGTATTCAGGGTCTTTGCGCTTGTTGCGGCTCTTGTTGCTGGGTCAAAGAAATCAAACGTCCTAGTCCCCGGTGCCAAGCGATTTTCTGCCGCTTGAGCTGTTGCCAAATAGTCCTCATATGCAAATCCTTGCTGTTTGACTCCGGCCCCGAACGGAATATCGACGTTGGCATGATTCACGTCGATACCCTTTTGACTGATGCCGATTTCTAATTCGGCGTCTATCGAAGCCATCAATCTAGAGCCACCTGACGAGGATTCCGCGACGGTCAATGGTGTTGCGGCTCCGGATTTTTTTGGCATTGCATACAAAGCCCCGCCACCCGCAAACGTCAGCGCCAGATCACTCACCGCTAACAATGATCTAGGTGCATCACCGTTCGCAATTCCGGCACCTAGTCGATGGCCGCTATCGGCGGCGCTATAACCCAGAAGCCCGACGCCGCCGACCTGAGTTGCCGCCGGTGCCAAAACGCCGCCGACCATAAAACCGCCTACCATGCCGGAGGCCAAAACACCGCCGCGAACTGTTTGACCAGCCGTAACCGTGCCGCTGTCTACATACTGATGCGCGGCCGACAGGCCACCGCCCGCCACCATGACTCCACCGGTGGCAAGTGGCCCAAGCAGACCGCCTGACGCCACGGTGCCAGCCACTGCCGCACCATTCACAATATTGCGTGGGTTACTTGCGGCGGTGGCAAAATCCGCGTGTTCCGTCACCTCCTCATGTATGACGCTGGCTTCCCAAGCCAATATTCCAGCCAACGCCGCATATTCCAAAAGGCACCCATCCCAAAAACAACGCCCGCTCGGGTCTGTATTGCGCATTGGGTTCGCACCCAAGCCTACGTAAGCGTTCCAACTCATCGGATCCATTTGCGTTGGCGCAACCGGATCCATCGAGGTAAATCGTCCGGTTGCTAACGAGTAATATCTCGATGGTGACGACAACTCATCGCCTCCGTCCGACACATAGCCGTTGAATCTCAAAGGCGTTGCTACACTCCCCGTCAAACTTCGAACCTGCCCAAAAGCCCGGTACGAAAGTCTTCCCGGGACGGTGCCGTCCGCCAGAGTAGTGACGATGATGGAGTTAAACGCATCCTGGTCAAAATGCTGCGCCACCCCATTTCGCACTTCCCCCAACAACAGCGAACCCGCCCGCGTATATTGCGAAAATGAGTTTCCTATCGTGTTGGTTTCCGCCATTAAATCGTCGCCCGACCAAATATAGAGCGTGCGGTTACCGCCACCGGTCTTGGCGGTGCGGTGCCCCGCTGCGTCATATTCAAACGCCTCGCCGGTGCTTAACGAAGCTAGTTGATCGCGTGTGTTCCAGATATATTGGGTGGCGGGCGCAGCGCCAACTTTAACGCTGGTTTGATTGCCATTGCCGTCATACAAATATGATGTGGTGTTTGCGCCATCCGCGACTGGCAGCAATTGCTCGCGCGAGTTATAGCTATAGGTCTTATTTGCCAGCACCACATTCGACAGGTTCTTAACAACCTCGGTCTTGCGATTGCCCGCAGCATCGACTGTGTAGATCTCCGTTTGATCCGGCCCAATCACTTTCATTAGGCGATTATCTAAATCATATTCGTAAGTTGTAGTCTCAGCGGCGCCACCATTCTGCTCGATTTGGGTCAGGCGATTGCCGTTGGCATCGAAGGTGTAAACACGCTGTGACACGACGACAGCACCCTGATTCACCGTAATTGACGCTAATCTTCCCGCCAGATCGTAGGTGCGATTGGTTACCGTGCCATTCGGATGCTTGATGGTTTTGAGTTCATCCGCGCCGGTGTAGGCCAAGGTGACCGCGCCCAAGGTCGGGTGAATAACTTTGACCAAGCGATTCTTCGTATCGAATTCACGTGTGGTAACGATGCCGTCAGAATCGGTGTAGCTGATTTGATTCCCTACGTTGTCATAACTATACTTCTGCACGCGACCGTTTCGATCCGTGCTTTGCGTTAAACGATTCCAAGCGTCGTATTGATTTAACTCGGTTTTTTGACTGCCATCGCTTAGGGTTTCGACGGTCGACAGCAGATTATTGTTGCCGTCATATTGCAACACCGAAGACTCGGTTTGGGTCGAAATTGCGGTCGGTGCGGATTGACTCGGGATGATATCTGCGTTCGGATCGTAACCAAGTAGAGAAACAAGATCTTGAGTGTCGCTGCGGGCATCGGGCGGATTGCTATCGCTGTGTGCGGCGAGCTGACCGGTGTTTTCACCCGAGAAGTTTGGTGTCGCGCTAATGCCGGATGGCCGCTCGATTAGCGTTTGCTTTAACGTAGTGTCGGCGAACGAGCTTTGGTGCCCGCGTGGTGCCGTGCCACCTGCAAGTGAATCGGACACAAGTAACTTGGCCTGGGAAACGCTGCCAAATTGGATAGCTGCATAGACGAACGTCCCAAAAAGCAAGCTAATACAGATAGGCAAAACAGCCGAAAACCGGCGCTTAGGTTTTAAACGTGCGCGTTTAACTTCTCTCGCGTGGGCCCGCTTCGCGTTTTGGGCATCTTGCTTCATCGCGATTCCGTCACAATTGTTTGAAATGTTAACCCTAGCACTGCGCCCATTCGTGCGCCACCTTAACTCGGGCAGTTAGATTCAATTTTCGTCTACTGCAATTGATTTAAACACTTTGCCGCAACAAAAAGCGTAAACCGCAACGACGTTGGCGCGATTTGGGCCTTAGAATCGAGGGCTTAATGGATATGGTTGCGCACTGGCATGGCAATAAATTCTAGTGACGACAAGCGTGTCGGTGCGCTGTTTGCGGCATCACTGACACATGCTTTTCGTAGCCGTCTCAATGCCGTTTTAGGCAGCTTGGAATTGCTAAGCCAAACTAAGTTGAACCTTGAGCAGGCGCGTTTTGTCGGCACCGCTGTTGATGAAGGCAGGGCGCTTTTGTACTTGGTCAATGACGCGCTTGACCTGGGGCGTATTGACGCGGGCGAATTACGCCTAGATGAAGGCGATATTGACCCGGTTGCGATTGCTGAGGCTGCGCTTGGGACGATGGCAGCGAGTTTTCATGCGCATAATATTTCCGCCACTTGCGTGATTGACCCAATGACCCCGGTGATTTTGCGTGGGGACGGCATGCGCTTGCGCCAAATTTTGGTCAACTTGCTTGAGAATGCGCGCAACGCGATGGATACGGGGTCCATCCAGCTGCTGCTCGGGCCGCATCCCGAGGACAGCAGTGGCACGCGCTTGTTATTTCAGGTCAGTGATACCGGCCGTGGAGTGCCGTTGGCGTTGCGCGAACGGCTTTTTGAGCCATTATTGGCCCTTGGCGGTAACGTCGAAGGGCGTATGTCCAGTCTAGGACTTGGCCTTGCTCTGTGCGCCCGGTTTGTTGAAATGATGGG
>JAYVAQ010000483.1:0-3644 GCA_043750875.1 Rhodanobacteraceae bacterium | reverse complement strand
ATCACGGCCCGGGTGCTCAGCGCCGGTGGCCAGCAAATAATGCGCGTAAAGTGGCTCGTCGCTGACCACGCAATCTGTGCGGTTTTCCCAAGCGCGCATCATCGCGGTAGAGATATTGCGCGGCCCGGACCACATCGCAATTCTCAATGGTTTGTTGAGTTTATTCATGCCTGTGCGCGCATCGCTACATCATTTTTCACTAGCTCACGATACAGCTGCTGCAGCCGAAGTATTACTGGCCTGCCATCAACATTTGCCGAATCCAGACTGCGTCCATCGACACTGCGAACCGGCGTCAGCCCAGCAAATGTGCCGGTAACAAAGGCTTCCTCCGCACTATAAACCTCGGTTAGACTGAAATTGCGCTCCTTCGCGGTGATGCCGTTGCGTCTACAAACCTCCAGCACATTGGCTCGGGTAATGCCGCCTAAACAGTAATCGCCGCTGGATGTCCACACCTCGCCACGCCTAACGATAAAAAAATGCGTGGAATTACAGGTTGCGACGAAGCCATGCGGATCCAACATCAAAGCCTCATCAGCACCGGCAGTTGCCGCTTGGATGCACGCGGTTATGCAATTAAGTTTGCTGTGGCTGTTGAGTTTGGGATCTTGCACATCTGCATAGCCGCGTCGCACGTGCACGGTGAACAGGCTTAGGCCGCGTTCTTGGACATCAGGAACTGGGTTTTTATACTCTGGAATCATCACTACCGTGGCCGTACCAATGCACATGCGCGGATCCTGATAGGGTGTGCGCTTTAAGCCTCGGCTCACCATCAGCCGCACATGTACGCCGTCAAACATGGTGTTGGCGGCCAAGGTTGCGTAGATTGCGGCGGTCAGAGCCGCACGGTCCATGCCGATATCCAGGGCGATGGCTTTCGCCCCCTCAAACAAGCGATCCAAATGCGCGTCCAGAAAAACCGGATGGCCATCCACAATACGCAGGCCTTCCCAAACGCCATCGCCGAGTACAAAACCAGAATCGAAGACCGACACCATCGCCTGCGCGCGTGGCACCAACTTGCCATTGAGAAATATCAAAATATCGGCGTTGCGCGGATCGTCGATGAAATCGTGTGTGCCTTGTGCCACGTGCGCTCCTGAGCTAGAAACTTAAAAGGATACGGCACGGAGTAAGTCCTGTGCGCGTCCCACTATCCAACAAATGCAAGCAAAATTGGTCCAATGTTGGGATCAATCGAATTCAAAACCCAGAATCTTTGGCGAAATTTGTGTGGCGCGTTATTTGCTTAGCCAAGCCATTGTTAAGCGTAGCAAGCCGCCAAAGGCGGATAAATTGCGAAGCTGAAACGTAGTTTCTTGATAGGAGCATGGGATGAACTTTGTACTGATGCAAGCGCTGCGCGGACTGCGCCGGGATTTGGGCGCCAATTTATTGGTGATTGCAGTCCTGAGCGTCGGCATTGCCAGCGTCATGATCATCTTTAGCTTTGTAAAAGCGATGGTGATTGATGCGCCACCGTTTGCGAACGCGGCGCAGGTGGTGAAAATTGGTTACGAAGTGCAGGACAGCCAAGAGAGTCAGGATATGTATGCGCCAAGCGGCGCAGATTTGCTTGAGTGGCAGCGCGAGCTTGCGCCACTGGGCAAACTCGCCGGCATCACCGGTGCTACGGTCAATTTAAGCGACGGCGTGCGCCCGGAGCGTTTTGATGGCGCGTTCCTGTCGGATGACTTATTCGGTTTGCTCGGAGTTGCCCCGCTGCGTGGGCGAACCTTCACAAACAGCGATTTCGCACCAGACGCTGCGCCTGTCATGATGATTAGCTACTCCATTTGGCAAAACCGTTTTGGCGCTGATCCGGCAATTATGGGCAAGGCTACACGCGCAAACGGTGTGACAGTGCAAATTATCGGTGTAATGCCAGAAAACTTCACGTTTCCAGAGGCGCAGGAAGTTTGGCTTGCGCGCGGTTTATTGAATAAAACCACAGACTTAGAAAGTACTTACGAGAGCTTTTTCTTAGCCAACTCCGCCGCCGATCGGGCCTCGGGAATCGCGCGTTTAAATGCGTGGCTGCAAAATGCAAAACGCACAGCCCTGGGCGACGAGGCGATTCTACTGCGTAAGACTCAGCTTTCGGTTTACACCACTGGACTTGCCCTTGCCAAAACGGATATCAAAAAAGTGCTGACCGTGATGCTGGCGGGCGTATTGTTACTATTATTGGTGGCGTGCGGCAATGCCGCGTCTGTGTTGCTTGTGCGTGTGCTCTCGCAAAGTGCAGAGCAATCAGTGCAACTGGCTTTGGGCTCGGGATTTTGGCGTTTGGCCATGAATATCGTGGTGCAAACCCTAATTTTGGCACTGCTCAGCGCCGGTATTGCGGCGATACTGACAATTTTTGGTGGTCGGTTTTTATTGGCACAGTTGGGCCAGGACGGTTTGCCCGCTTACATTCAGTTCGCTGGAACCGCATCAACAATCGGCTGGAGCACCTTGATTTGCCTAATCTCTGCGATGGTCACACTGGTATTGCCGCTACATCGCTTAAAGTGGGTGATTAGCCATGGCGCGTTTCATCAATCGGCCCGTGGAGTAGTCGGACGTAGTGCCGGGCAGTGGCTGATTGGCATACAGGTGGCGCTTTCCTGCGCGGTGTTGCTCAACACGTTTGTAATCGTGCGCATCGTGCAAGCCCTGGAAAATACCAGTTTAGGAATTGAAGAGGCACCCTTGCTGACTGGGCGCATCGCGCTTTTCGAAACTAGCTATCCAACGACAGAGGCAGTAAACAATTTCGCCGCTTCGCTGCAAAGCCAATTGCAAGCGATTCCGGGGGTAGCTTCTGCGTCGGTCAATTCGGTGTTGCCGGGGGATCTAGGTGATTCCGAACAAATTTTGTTTCCCGGCGCCGACGCTAGTCAGGCAATTGATGTATTTGCCGGTGCCGTGGACGCGCATTTTGCCGACGCTTACGGAGTCAAACTACTGGCCGGACGATTTTTTGATGCCTCAGATCGCGTGGACACGCAATCGGTGGTGGTGATCGACGAAAACGCCGCGGCGCAAATGGGTGGCCCAGGCAAGGCGCTTGGGCAAACCATTGTGCGTGTCAGTGAAGACAACCAAAAAAGTACCGTAATTGGCGTAGTGAATGCGCTGCGTTTGGATGAGATTGATGACCGGCGCAATATGACGGTGTTAGCGCCGATGAGCCAAAAAGATGAGAGGTTTTTTTCCATCGCACTGCGCGCGCAAGCGGGTACCAATCCAGCAAGTCTAAAGACTGCAATGCAACAAGTCGTGGCGCGAGCGGATTCAGATATGCCGGTTTATTGGTTGCGAACTTATCCGGAAATTCGCCAGCAAACGATGGCCGCAGAACGCGTGCTCAGTACCATTTTTTCCGGAATGGGGCTGATTGCTTTGTTGTTGAGTGCTACTGGCCTGTATGGTCTGGTTGCCTTTTTGGCGAATCAACGCACGCGCGAATTTGGTGTGCGTCGGGCATTGGGGGCACAAGCATTTGCGGTGATGCGCGCGTTGCTCGGGAAAACTAGCCTGCAAGTGCTCGGCGGCGTGGTGCTAGGAATTGTTGTGGGTATCCCAGTGGCAAACTTGTTACTTGAAGTATTCCGAGTTGAATTCGCTTTGCAGCAAGCGGTAATCAGCGC
>JAYVAQ010000482.1:0-2209 GCA_043750875.1 Rhodanobacteraceae bacterium | reverse complement strand
AAATTGCAGGGTTCCGCCGCAGTCCCGGCACGCGGGAACGGGTGTGGTTTTGCGCGTGGTCGTGGGCGGTTTTAGCTCGAATGCGCTGGCCAGTTGGATGCTCAAATGCACCTGCTCTAGCGTGATTTTGGCGCTCGAGCCTAGGAAGCCAAAGTAGCGGATTTTCATAAAGCCGCTGGGCAAGACATGGTTTAGAAAACGCCGCATAAATTCGACGGCATCCAGGATCATTATGCGGTTTCGCTGGCTGCCGACTTTTTTCCAACGCACGTGCACTTGATCGCCCTCGACTTTGGCGATGCGGTGGTCTGAGATCGCGACTTTGAACACGTAAGGTGCCAAATAGTTGAGCGTGGCATCCGCGCTGGGCACGGATTGGCAGTTGACGTTCCACTCCTGCAGCCAAACGCTTTCAGGGATGAGTGCGTACAAATCACTGGCTTTCATGAGCGCTAAAAACTTGCCACGAAAGAGTTTGGACAGCGCGCGCACGGGCAGGAAGAAGGCGTTTTTTGAGCGGTGCCAGCGGCCCGAATCGACGTCGATGGCACCACCCGGGATGACATAGTGAATATGCGGGTGATACTGCAGCTGCCGCCCCCAGGTGTGCAAAACACCAAAGAAGCCACAGCCACTGGCACCGAGGTGGCGGGTGTCTTTTGCGAGCGTTTTGATGGCCTCGGCGGAGGCAGCGAAGAGCGCGCTATAACCCAGTTTTTGGTTGGCTCGAAGCACGCCCCGTAGGGCTTCCGGCACAGTGAAGGTCAGCAAAAAATGCGGCCCCGGCAATTGCCGCTCGATCTGGCGATCCAGCCATGCAAACGCCTTGGCACCCTGGCAGATCGGGCAGTGCCGATTGCCGCAACTGGCGGCTGTCACATGCCGACAACCGCATTGACCACAGGCAAAACAGACGCTGCCGAGTGCGCCGGTTCTGCAGGCAATAATGGCATTGATCACGCGCTGGTGTGTTTTGGGCATGAGCGAGCCAAAGCGCGCCACATAGGCCGGCGCAAAGCGAGAAAAGATCTCTTGAATGGCGCTCATTTAAGATCCGCCATCAGTGCTTGAATACGCGTGCAGGCGTCCGCTTGGCCGAAGTTGGTCAGGTGTACGTAAATCAGCGTCGTCTGAATCTGCGCGTGGCCTAGGTAGCGCTGAATCGTGGGCAAATTGACACCGGCCTCGAGCAAATGCGTAGCGTAGGAATGGCGCAAGGTGTGCACGGACACGTCCTTCTTGGCGATGCCAGAAGCCACGCAGGCGCGCCGCATGGCAGCTTGCAGGCTGGTTTTGGCCTGCGGCGATTCGGCGGTCTTGCAGCGCGTTGCAAGATCGCGTATATCGCCCCGGCCTTGGGCGGGAAACAACCAGCGCGGATGCCGGTGGGTGAGCCAATGCGCACGCAGCATCAGCAAAGTCGAGTGCGGCAAGGGCACAAAGCGATCTTTGCTGCCCTTGCCGCGATGCACGTGGATCAGGCCACGCGGCGCGTCGATATCCGACACCGTCAAATACTGCGCTTCTTGCAAACGCAGCCCACAAGAATAAACAACGGACAAAAACACCCGATAACAGTCCTTAGTGACGCACGCCAAAATCGCGCGGACTTCAGCAGTGGAGAGCACGGCAGGCAGCGAATGTGGCTGCTTAGCGTTGAGCAACTTGAGCGTTGGCCAAGGCCGAATCAGGACGTGGGTAAAAAAGAATTGGATGGCAAAATAGCTAATGCGCAGCGTGTTCGGCGCCCAGCGGCTGACATTGCGCCGATGCAAATAATAGCTGCGAAGTTGCGCCTCGGTGAGCGCTTCGGGCTCACATTGAGCAAAGTCAAACAGTAGGCGAACAGAACGCAGGTAGGACTCTTGCGTGCGTTCGCTGAGGCCTTTGAGCTGCAGGGCTTCTTGGGTTGTACGATAAAGTTCGGGGGACATGGCACGACTCCTGGTAGGCCGCGAAATGCGGCAAGATCAGGAGGTGCAAAAAGACTTAGAGCTTGCGCCTTTTGAGCGCATCAATAGCGATATCGTGAAGTAACTTCGTGAGGCTGCCGCGTAGCGGCTTACTTGAACAATAAATTCCAGCCGACCACGCGGCATTTGGCGATATCGCGCTACCATAGGTTTTCGGGCCGCATGTCGGCTGAATTCAACGTTGGCGCCAGCTATTTGCTCTGGCAAAAGTGGCGTTTCATAGCGAACAAATCGCG
>JAYVAQ010000481.1:0-5647 GCA_043750875.1 Rhodanobacteraceae bacterium | reverse complement strand
TTTGCAAGCACCTGCGGCGTCAAGTTCGCAATGAAACTTGGGTGGCTGATGATCAAATAGCTGGCTTTATCGCCTGCAATTGGATCTTCCAGTGGCGTCGCTGCGCTTGGTGTGAGGCTGTTTTCGACCGGCATCAGGCTTAAGCGATCCCCATCAAGTGCGGTCAGTTCAATGCGCAAACTACCGGCGCTGATCGCGTCAGTGGCCAGCACGCTGTGGCTGCCGGCGCGTTCCAGTACCGCTACGACCGGTGCGCCGCTTAGGCCATTGATCACGAAGGTGCTGGCGTTGATTTTGTCGGCACCCTCGCCGCCTTTTTTCGCTGAAGCAACCGGTGTGGCCGCTAACAGCACGCTAAAGCGATCCGTTTGTGGGATCAATTTGCGCGTGTAGTTGACGCGGACCGACTCGACATTGACGATATCAGCGGCATAACCCGTACCCGTTGGCAATTCCACCGTGAAGGTATTCATTGTGTCCAACAACACGCCTGCAGGCACGGCAAAACGCTCCGTGCGCGCGGTGAAGCCATCAAACTGGGTGCTACCCAGTGTGACGCCATTGAGCTTGAACACCGCGTGGTGATCCGGCGTGTTACCGGCGTAATCCAAGCCGCCCCAGAAGCTGACTTCAATGGATTCTGCGCCCGCATTCGGCGCACCCTGCTTGGTGGCACCATCGCCCACAAGGGGCGCCACGCGGTCTTTCAAGGTGAAGTTAATGCTGCCAACGCCGACCGGCGCACCGCCACTGCGCAGCGCGCGGAAGCTAAACCACGGGTCTTCCAAGGGTGAGCTGAAGCTATACGCAGTGTTGCTATTCAACAGCAGCGTATCCGTGACTGCCTGCACTTCTGGCCCCACGCTTAGGCCGGTGGTGCGTACATCAATTTCCGCCACCGACAGTGCGCGGCCAATTTCAATGCGATACACCGCCGTATTCGTGTAAATGCTGTTTTTCACAGCTTTGGCAAAAAACTCAATCGTGCTGCCAGCGCCAAAGGCCTTCGCCGCCAACTTGACCCGCGCAGGCACCGTTTCACTACCAACGCGCACCGCGATGTTATTGCTAGCTTGGCCGGATAAATCCACGCCTGCGGCCACCAGTTGCTCGTGCGTCACGCGCACCCACGCATCCTTCGCAACACGCACTTCCGCCGCCTGCGCGCTCAGGCCACGCAAAGCCACTGCACGCGCCGCACGGAAATTCGCTTGCTCGGTGTTCACCACCGCCCAGTTCAGCGGGGCGGCCAGGCCGACTTCACCTACACTAGATCCCACTTTATACGGGCCATACAGCTCAGACTTACCATCGACAGAGGATTCTTCAATCCAAACCTGATCCGCACCCGGATTGCGCGCACGCACGGAATAAGCCTGTTCTTTTAGACTGTCGATGGTTTTAGAAGCGACTGAACCAATCTCGATCCGAGCCTGTACGCCCTTGCCAATATCGGCCAAAACGCGGAAGCCTAAGGTACCGGCTTCAGTGGCGGTATTGAAGTTCACGACCAACTCGCTGCCAATTTCACTGACGTTGACGTTGGAGAGGGTGACGGGGACGGAGGTACCGTTACACAAGAATGCAGGGCGCGCTCCAGGAGTATCCGTAAAAGGGTTAAGCGTTACACCGAGGACCCCAGTCGTACCGTTCGTCGAACCAAACGCTCCACCGGCTGAGGACAAGCCACCCAATCCGCCCACCACAGAAGGCGACGCCGGCGTGATTAAACTCGAAGGCAGGGAAAAATAGGCGCGACCGCCGCCACCGCCGCCGCCAGGGCCGTATTCTTTGTTTGGAAAGCCGGCAGTCAAGGTTGTAGCTGCGCCATTGCCGCCCTGCGCTTGCAGTACTAGGTTGGCAAAGTCTGAACTAGCACCAAAATTTGTAAACACTACAATCGAGCCACCGGCACCACCACCACCACCGCCATTTTGACCCGCGTTTGAAGGTGTCAAGCCATTGGCTACGAGCGAACCAGTTCCGGTGATACGGTTTGCACGGACATAAATGGCACCTGCACCTGCGGCACCACAAGACTGATTGCCGGTTCCACTGGCTTGGCGCGCGCCTGCTCCACCACCGCCACCCATCGTAAATCTAAGCACCTGGGTCGATACAGGTGTCGCCGGTGACAAGATGCGAGCGCCGCCTCGCCCGCCCACATCCGAAACAGTTTGAGTCGAGCATTCGCCACCACTACCGCCTTGAGCACCGTTTGAGCCGCCGCCTCCCCCTGACAAATCGACATGAAGTCCTGGCGCAGGATCGCACACGTTGCCACCGCCACCCGCCGTAGCGGGTGCCCCTCGCCCACTTGAACCATTGGTGTAACCTTGATTAGTCAAATCCACCGATGTGGTTCCATCAAATATAAATCTTGGCGTTCCAGCCAAGCCTTCGCCCTTAGATGCATGCGCATCAGTCGCACCTGTATCGGCATTCGTGGCGTAGTCGGTATCCAAAACGCCAGTTTGCCCCGTTTGTGACTTGCAGCCAGCACCCCGAAATCCCAGTCCGTCCACATTGATAGAGCCTGCTGGAGGCCCACCCACATTGTCAGTAAAAGTGAGCGTGCCTAAGAAGTCCACAACAACGATTCCGCCCGTTGTGCCATTCCAAGCAGATGCAGTTAGCGTTTCGCCCTCATCCAAAGACCCATCATTGAATCTTGCTACGCGAATGACTTGAAAGGTGTCGCGTTCAGACGCTGTGGCCGCTTCTAGGGAATAGGAATTTAACAATCCACCGATAGGAAGCCCTGAACCCGTGCTGCCAATTTGCACTTCATCTGCAAGCGCACAATCATCGGTTAGGCTACCCACTGTTCCTTGCGCAACCGCGAATTCATAGCGCCCAGATTGCTGAAGCGAAGTAAAGCCAGATCCGGTACCGTTGTTCGCTCCATATAAAAAATCATTTGTGGCATTAATATCAGCGTCTTGCATTTGCACAACCAGCAGCAAGTCACCTGTGGCGATTGTTGGCGCGCCCGACGGCCTTCGATTGCTTTCGTCCACGCGAATACATCGAGCGTTTGCTGCGGCCGAGGCTAATGCCGGATAGTAAGTGTTGACGATGCCACCGACGGGCAAGGACGCGGGTAAGTTACTTGGCGCAGGAACGGTTGCCGGACAGGCTGCGATAGAGGCCGATGAAGGGGCAGAGCGCGTCTGCGTGCAGCTCTGTACAACGATGGGTGGACCGCTCAAAGTTGCGGTGCTGACCAAAGCCGGAGGCACGGTAACGTTGGTATCTGCGGCATAGACAATTTGCAGGGTCACAAAGAGTGTTGCAGCAGGTGGAACGCTGATGCCAGTGATAGAAACGTTGGAATTTTGCCCAAAAGTTCCTGCAGTATTGGGTAGCGGAGTGGCACCACCGGTGACCTGAGTCAATGCCCAGTCGGCACGTGCGATGCGCGTGCCCAATCCAGGAATAGGGATTGAAAGATCAGTGGTGAGCAATCCCGCCGTTGGATTAGAAATTGTTAGTTCTAAGGTACGCCCGGTTCCAGGTAAATAAGTCGCAGCGCATGTGCTCCAAGTTGCTACGAGCTGCGCACTTGCGGTACTTGATACCACCAGCAACAACATTGCGAGCAGCCAATGAATAGTCCCCATGGCATTTTTGGCACATGGGTCAATATTTTTCTTGATGTTCATAACGAACCCCCACCTTTCCTAGAGGGGTATGAGGGTAACAAATTAAATACGAACATCGATGGCAAATTAAGTATCGTTGAGCCGATTTTTGTGTGCATTTTGAGTTAATCGGGCAAAAGCGACGCCAAAATTTGGGTAACGCGGTGAAGCCGCCGAGCACACCGACTAAAATAAATGCGGGGGGGCGTTTCGAGGCCGAGCACCTACAACTAAAGCATGCTGTACCGCACAGTTCTTTTAACAATTAATACACTTGTGCGCACGTGATATTGCAGGACAACGCGCTTTTGAACTGCTTACTTTAATTCGTCGCATTAAAAAACTTTGGTGTCTCATAAATTGTTTTAATAAAAAATGCACTTGCATCTGATTAAGAATAGTGGGTCGCTTTTGTTACCAATAGGTGACTTTTCGACTGCTGCAAAGTGTGTTGAATCAATTTCCAGCGGCTGCAGCAAACTTTCTATGCAGATTTCCCGAAAACAGATTTCCTGCGTCTGACATCGCTGCTGGCAACGTAAGCCCATTCCAACGTTTAGGCGCAGACACAATGGCAACGCACTGGTATTTCGACATCATTTCACCCTTCGCCTATTTGCAATTGCAGCGAATGCACGAAGTTCAGGCGCTGGTGGAAGTAACGCCTGTGCCGATTGCGCTCGGCGCAGTTTTGGCGCATTGCGGTCAACTCGGGCCCGCAGAGATTCCGAAAAAACGCGACTTCGCTTACCGATTTGTCGATTTTCAGGCGCGCGCATCGGGATTTCCGATTCGTTTCCCGCCTACCCACCCGTTCAACCCGCTACCGGCATTACGCTTACTTTGCGCCGTAGCACCCGAGCACCGCTGGCACGCGACAAATGCGGTGTTCAATCACATTTGGCGCGACGGTTTGGCGGCAGATTCAACCGAGGCACTCGCACCGTTGGCGCAGCACTATGGCATCGACGATGTCGCCACCACGACCAGTAGCGACGCGGTCAAGTCCGCGCTAAAAAATAATACCGCCGCAGCGATTGCCGCCGGCGCTTTTGGCGTACCTACACTAAATATTGATGGCGAGCTATTTTGGGGCTTTGACGCTACCGACTATGCGATTGCTTATTTGCGTGAGCCGAATTTACTGAGCACGCCGGAGGCGCTGCGTTTGCTGGCGTTGCCGGCTTCGGTGGCGCGTAAGCGTGCTTGACGCGACCTGGCTAGCTCAAACCGTAACTTTCACTGGTCAAAGTCAACAAGGAGCGCATCTGCTCGCGTAACGCAATCGGTGCAGTGATCTCGGCATCCGGGCCGTAGCGCAAAACATCCATTAGCAGTTCGCGGCCGTTCGAATAAGGCACCTTCAACTCGAAGCGGCCATCCGGCAAAAACTTACCTGATTGCGCGGTATGCCAGCGTTCTTCAGCTGCCCAGCGCGCCGCGTGCGGGCTAAACACAATGGTTGCATGATTGCGCACGGCACCGGAAAAAATGCCGTAGCCTGTGGTCAATGCTGCGTCCAAATCAGTGTCGCTAAGTTCTTTTGCAGCACCTTCTAACAACTTGACGTCGCTGATGCGGTCCAACGCGAAGCTGCGTAGCGCGTCGCGGGTTTCATCAAACGCATCCAGATACCAATTGTCGCGATAGTGCACCAGCCGCTGCGGGTGGACGGTACGCGTGGTGGGTTCATCAGTGGAGCGCGCACGGTAGCCAAAGCGCAGCGCGCGGCGCTCAAGGGTGGCGGCGGCAATACTGCGGAACACGCGTTCGTCGACGCGCCTGTGGTTATGCCGCAGCACCCGCAAGCGCTTCAGATTGACCGCTTTTTCGCCCAACAGTTTTTCGATGCGATTTTGCGCGGCGGCTAGGCTGGCACCCAATAGCGATTCGTCCGGGCCGTCGTCGTCTTGTGCCGCATCGTCGTTGTGTTTGTTGCCCTCAACGATTTGGCGCGTCAAAACCAGGGCGTAAAGCTCCTCAGCATTCAACCAAAGTCCGGG
>JAYVAQ010000480.1:0-2374 GCA_043750875.1 Rhodanobacteraceae bacterium | reverse complement strand
TGCAGCGCTTCACCTTCTTGCGGCACCCGCGCAATCACTGATCCTGAAGCATCAAGCACGATTCCCAAATCCACGCCCAAGGTGGTCATACGCTCGTTCAACAAGTCTTTGATCGAAACCTGGCCTTCTGCGCTCACGCCGGTTTCAACGGTAGTTTCAGTCAAACCTAGATCATCGCCGCTCAAATCATCGGTAATTCCAAGGTTGTCGCTGCTTGCTGCATCAAAATATCGTGCGACATTTGGATCGCTACTGACAAAACTCGTTTTGACTTCTATATCGCCAAATGCCGAGCCTTCAATGGAGAGCTGCGCCGCTGAAATTTGTTTGAGATCGCGATTAATTTGCCCTTCTGCAGCAATTTTCCCTTGCCGTGAAGTCACCAAAATCGCCGCCAAAAGCGCAAAAGCCACAACTAAAGTAATCGCTAAAAATATCTTTAAAAACAATGGCATGGCAAAGCCACGCTGGGCGCTAAGCGCACTTTTAAAACGTAGGGCTTTCAACACCCCTGTTGCTTTAATAACCACCGTCATTACTCCTGCGATACGGACGACCAAATTTGTTTAAATGCGGCGGAATCCGCTTCTTCGTTAAACCCATCGTTATGGGTTCAACGAACGCAGAATTTGCATTTACGGTAAGAGCTTTGCGGAACAATGTCGCGCGTTCGTGCCAAACAAACAATTCACCTGGCCCGGCTGGCAAATTTTTAAATTGAAACCGCCCCTGTGCATCGGGGCTGGCAAAAAATGGCGTATTCAATACTAAAATATTCGCCATCATAGAATGGTGCACATTGCAATAAACCCTTACCACGCCGACGTTCTTGAACGTGTTTGACTCGCCTTCGCCTTTGCCATAAACGCCGGTATCAAAACCATTGCCTTGCGCGGTTGAAAACGCGTTATGCAATATCGGATCCGCGTTTGGAAACACGACCAGCGCACCCTGCATTACCGGCAACACACTTGGCACAAACATTTTGCGTTCTGTGCGCATTACATAAGGCATTTTCGGTACCAACAGCGGCACTTTGATCGCACTTTTAAAATACACCACGGCCTCGCGTGACTCCGTAATCAACAGCGGCTTGCCATCCGATGTCAGCGTCACTTTCCCGGAAATCTCAGCAGCGTGCGCCGCGCCTATAAAAAAAACCTGAGCGTACAGAAACAAACCTAAGGCGGTAAATCTAGCTGCTTGCATTGAACTCGGATCAGTCATGTTTAACCTTTATTTGGACATAGGGCGAAAAACAATGCTTCACTACGAAGCTTAACTGTTTTTAGACGCGCGATAGACCGGCGCGCCATCAATCTTATGTCGCTATTTCGACTGTTTTTTTGCTTCATCACCTTTTGTATTTATTTGCCGGTTTATGCAAGCGAACGAACTATTTTTTACCCCAGCGGCAAGCTAAAAATTAGTGCGTTGATTATCACGCCCGAAAAAGCGCAGCACTACCTGTCTTCCGACAGGTATGCGCACAACGAGAATGGCGTCGCCGAAAAACGCGTGACGCGTGAATTGAACCCGGGGCGTGAATTGAATCCGGTAATCCTGTTTAATCACGGTGGCATTTCTGGCTTGAACGAAAATTCTAAGCGACGCTGCCGCGAATTAAGTGCACAGGGCTATGTGGTGTTCGCTTCAAGCTTTCGCGGCGAAGATCGCAGCGAAGGAAAAGTCGAAGTCGCGCTCGGCGAAGTTGACGATGTGCTTGCCGGGCTGCGATGGTTGGAGCAAAACGCAAATTTCGAACGTGCCGATCTAGACCGAGTTGGCTTGCTAGGATTTAGCCATGGCGCGCTAATCAGCCTGCAGGCCGCCAAACGCGCACACCGTTTCAAAGCATTGGTGTTTAGCTATGGCGTCAGCGACATCTATACCTGGGTGCAGTATTTGCGCGACACCAAGCAAATGGGGCAGGACGCCTTAAGCATGAAGATTTACGGCACTGGACCACAAAGCCGCCCCGACGAGTATGCTGCGCGGTATGGCTTGGCAAACTTAGACAAGCTAGATCCGAACCTGGAAGTGCTGATCATGCAGGGAAAATTGGACGAAACTGTACCCCCAGCACAGGCAGAGGCGCTAGCAAATGCGTTGAAAGCCAACGCGATCAAAACCACCGTGCGCTATTTTTCAGACGCCACGCACGGCTTTTTAATCCGGCGCGAGGCATTGATTGGTTTAGAAAAACAGCAAAGTGACCAGGCTTGGCGCGAAATTAACGATTTTCTGCGGCGCGTACTAAAGCCGTCTAAACTTAGCGCGCGTCCAAACTCTAGGAACCGTGGTGTCATCAACTAAAATACTCGTCGCACTGCTGGGCTTATTATGCGTCTCTGCGCGCGCACAGAGTCAGCCA
>JAYVAQ010000479.1:0-40681 GCA_043750875.1 Rhodanobacteraceae bacterium | reverse complement strand
CCAACTCGGGCCACGACTGGCAAACCGGTGCCGGTGGGCAGTGTGGTGAGTACGGAGTCTGAGTCTAACTTCGACTTTGGCTCAGTTTCAGCCGCGTGCGCAGCAAACGAAAAAGCCAATAGCCAAAGCAGAAGTAAGCTTAGGCGCTGCAGGTGCCCGATCATTTGCTGTCTTTGCCTGCCATGGTGTTCGTGCCAGCTCGGTCATGTGAGCTTAAACGTTGGTAATGCTGAGCCAATGCTGCTAGCTCCTCACACAGTGTCTCGCTCGGCACCGACGCGGAATCGGTGTTGCCCGTGCCTAGGTGCTCAAAGCCCTGATTTAAAGCCGCCAGTGGCCGCAGCAAAAATCCGCGTATGACTACCAACACCACGCCGCTCAGCAATACCAACGCCAGCAAACCCTGGGCAAGCTGCAGCACCAGCGCACGCCCGGCTGCCGCACGCGTGGTGCTGAAATCGCTAACCGTGGCGATAATGCCCAAAGATTCGCCTGCCGCATTGCGCAGCGCAACTAAAATCACGCCATAGGTCACCCTGGAAACCACGCGCGTGTATTGCACCGGATCACCATTGACGCGTGCCAGATCGCTGCCGTCCACCAAGGTCTTGATCAGCGTGGTATTGGTCGAACTAAACTTTAGGAACTCCCCGACGCGATTATGTTCATCAAGAACTTCCGGACTGACATTCGTGGCAATTTCGCGCAACTGCCGCTCACGCACGAAAAAGCTGGCATCAAAGGTATAGGACGCTTTCAATTTATCCAGTATCGGTGCGAAATCCATGCCCATTTCGAAGATACCTAAAGGTTTTCGCTCCAAGTCAAATACTGGCACCACGCCCATTAATGCCGGTCCAGATCGCCCTAGCGCCAGGCCCTTGCGCGCCACCTGATCGCGATTGACCGCAACGATAACCGGGCGAAAGCTGGATAAATCTTCACCAAATTTGCTAGGCGCATTTAATCGTAAGAATGAAATTCCTGCCAGCGTTGCGAACTGCGCTTGATCCACGCCGTGTTTGTCGCGTTGAATCGCGAACATCTCGCTACATTCCGCCAATAACTTCTCGCGATCCCCGGCGGCAAACGCGGCGCGCACCGTTGGCAGATTAGCAACCAGCTCAGCGCGCGCCAAAGCCCGGTCTTCTGCAGCGCGCAAGCTGGTGTCTAAAATCGCCCGCATTTGTTTGAACTGCGTCGCCTCGACTTCTGCCATTTGCGAGGCAAACATCGCGTTCGAAGCCCAAGTCAACGCGGCGATCACCAGCACCAAAGTACCAATAATTGCGACGGGTGCATCTCGACGAAAGCGCATGTTTAATCCAGTAAAAAAGTGCGGCGGTGACTTTGGAGTTTGGATCGGCCAGCTACGCCCAGACTCTACGATGCAGCACCGGTACGGTCAATCAGGGCACGCCCGGTGCTATGATTTTGGCATCTAATACTTGATTTAAGCCCCGATGAAATCTGAAATCGACTTTGCCATTATTGGCGGCACCGGCCTGTACGCTCTTGATGAACTCAAGGATATTGCGCAGCACACCGAATCGAACCGCTACGGCACCCCTAGCAGCGCGATTACCACTGGCCTATGGCACGGACGTCGAGTGGCATTTTTAACGCGCCACGGCGGCGATCACACCATAGCCCCACATCGGGTTAATTACCGCGCGAATATCCAGGCTATGAAAGATCTTGGCGTAAGCAGAATTGTTGCGGTAAACGCGGTCGGCGGAATTCATCAAGATATGGGGCCGAAAGCGATTTCGATTTGCGACCAGTTGATCGACTATACGCACGGGCGTTTAAGTAGTTTTTCCGATGTGGCCGGGGAAAAAGTAGTCCATATCGACTTCACCGAGCCCTACAGCGCCAGCATGCGTAAAGCGCTTGGAATAGCTGCACAAAAAGCCAAAGTCTTAGCATTAGAATTCGGCTGCTACGGCTGTACCGAAGGCCCGCGGCTAGAAACCAAAGCAGAAATCGCGCGTATGAAGCGTGACGGTTGCGATTTGGTCGGCATGACCGGCATGCCCGAGGCGGTATTGGCGCGGGAAGCTGGCATTGAATACGGTTGTATTGCCGTGGTGGCGAATTGGGCTGCCGGTTGCGGTGATCAGAGTGAAATTACGATGGCGGAAATATTCGCCAATTTGGCGCAAGGGATGGCGGACGTGAAGTCAATTTTGACAGCGCTGGAATAAGCTTTTTTAGGGAGGCCCTAGCTAACAGCCGCTCGCAGCTTTCACCCGACGCGCGTTCAAAATACTCGCAGATACCAAAAATAAACCCCCAGCAACCATTAAAACCGCATGCTGAACTACCGCACGCGCCGGGCTAAATGCGCCAGTAAGCGTCAACGTCGCGCCCAAGGCGTATAGCAACCAAACGTTTTGTTGAGCCGCGCCACCAATTTTGCCGCGCAAGCGCGCCTGAATCAGCGTCAAAGCGGTCAAAATGAGGCCGGCAAATACCAATGGCTGCTCGAATCGCACGCTTTGCAACAAAAAAATCGCAATGTGGTGCTGCGGATCGCGCACTGAATACAGCGCCATTTTCAAAGTTGGCATAAGCACAAATAGAAAAGGCACCAGCGCGCAGTGGATTGCGCACGCGAGCGATAAACCACCGCTAAGCAGCAGCCACGCGCGGGCAAAATAACTGCCAATGCTTGGCACCACAATTTTATTGCGACGCTGAGGAACAGCATCATGCACAGCGATTGCAGATAAAGAAATTCCAGACACGCGCAACTCCAGAACGAAGGCGATACAAAGTAGATGTTATACAGTATCACTTGGGTGCCGGAAGTTCTAGCGTCCCGCGAGCGCAATCGCCTCTAGATTCAGTGTTGCGCGCAGGCAAGGCGTGTTTAAATCCCGACTTTATCCAACTGAGTTGGTTTTGCGATGCGACTTCCTACGATTTGTCTGGCACCTATGCGCGCCATCTTGCACGCCACGCTAGTAATCACTTGTCTGACCTGGAGCCCATTTATGCCCGCTGCGCCCGCAAAAACCGACGCGAAATTGGACTCGGCGCAACTGACGCTGGAACGCCTTTACGCGGAGCCAGCACTGGGCGGCCAGCCGCCGCTGAGCATGAAACTCAGCCCGGATAGTTCACGTGTGACGTTTTTGCGTGGCAAGCCGGAAAACTCATTCGCGCTGGACCTTTGGAGCTACGACATTCGCAGCAAAAAGACCGCGCTTTTGGTGGACTCTGCAAAAATTACCGGCGCGCCCGAAA
Source organism: Rhodanobacteraceae bacterium (assembly GCA_043750875.1). Taxonomy (GTDB): domain Bacteria; phylum Pseudomonadota; class Gammaproteobacteria; order Xanthomonadales; family SZUA-5; genus JANNYA01. The sequence goes on along the minus strand of JAYVAQ010000479.1, from coordinate 37,429 downwards.
CCATTTCGGAAGAGGAAAAGTCACGCCGCGAGCGTATGCGCATTGCCTCGTTAAGCGGCATCGTCGACTACCATTTTTCCAACGATGGCAAGCAGCTACTGTTCCCACTGAGCGGCGCGCTGTATTTGTACAACTTAGACACCGCAGCTGTGCAAACCCTAACTGACGTCAAAGACGGCGCGGCTAGCGACCCGCAGTTCTCACCGCTTGGAAACTATGTAAGCTTTGTGCGGAAAAGCAATCTGTATGCGGTTGAGCTCGCAACGAAGCGCTTGATTACGCTGAGCAAGGAGGGTGGCGGAACCATCGCTTACGGTAGTGCCGAATTTGTTGCGCAAGAAGAAATGGATCGCTTCACCGGCTATTGGTGGGCACCGGATGAACGCCACATTGCCATGCAGCGCTTTGACGTGGCAAAGGTGAATTTGGCAAAACGCTTTGAGATCTATGCGGATCGCACCGAGGTGGTCGAGCAGCGCTATCCAGCGTCCGGCCAAGCGAATGCCGTCGTTGATTTATTCGTGGTGCCAATTGCAATGCCGGAAAAGGCGGTGAAAATCGATCTAGGCAACAATTCAGACGTGTATTTGGCGCGGGTAAATTGGCTGCCCGACGGCGCGCGCGTTGCAGTGCAACGACAAAGCCGCGATCAGAAAACGCTGGATTTGCTTATTTGTGATGCCAAGACAGGCATGGCAAAAGTCCTTTTAACCGAACAAAGTGAGTCGTTCGTAAATCTCAATCACGCGCTGACGTTTTTAAAATCGGCGCCTGAATTTATCTGGGCATCAGAGCGCACTGGCTTTAACCATCTGTATCGCTATGATTTAACAGGGAAATTACTGGGCACAGTAACGCAGGGAAACTGGCTTGTAGATAAGCTGTTACGCATTGATGAGGCCGCAAAGACCGCGTATTTCTCTGGTAATTTGCACGATCCGATCCAGATGCAGACCTTTGCCGTGGCGATAGATGGCAAAAGTTTGCCACGTCAGTTAACGCAGGGTGCTGGCACGCATGTCAGCACCTTTAGTGAAAACGCCAAGCAATTTCTGGACACTTATTCCGACGTACTGACACCGCCGCAAGTGCGCTTACACAGCAGCGACGGGCACGTGCAGGCAGTGCTGGATGCCAATGAAATAAAGCCCGGTCATCCCTTGTTTGCCTATCAAAAAGGCTTGGTCGAACCCGAATACGGCACGCTAAACAATGGCGTACAAGTCTCGCCGGGAGGCGACACGGCAAACCAGCCATTGAACTACCGCATCTTCAAACCAGCTAATTTCGATGCAACAAAGCGCTACCCGGCTTTGGTTTACACCTACGGCGGCCCACACGTGCAGGTATTGCAGCGTAAATTCGGCGATCTTTTGCCGCAAGTTTTCGCGCAGCAGGGTTATCTAGTTTTTAGCCTGGACAACCGCGGCAGTGCGCGGCGCGGGGCAAAATTCGAAGCCGCCATCTACCGAAAAATGGGCGGCCCGGATGTAGACGATCAACTCGCAGGTATTCGTTGGTTGGGCGCGCAATCCTATGTAGATAAGGCCCGCATCGGGGTTTACGGCTGGAGTTATGGCGGTTACATGACGCTGCAAATTCTGACGCAAGGTGGCGATCTGGTAAAAGCCGGAGCCGCAGGCGCCCCCGTTACAGATTGGGCTTTGTACGACACGCATTACACCGAGCGCTACATGGCTACACCGACTGACAATGTCGCTGGCTACAAAGCCGCCACAGTGTCGACCCATTTGGACGGCCTACGCGCACGCCTGCTGCTAATTCATGGCATGGCGGACGACAATGTCTTGTTTACCAACAGCACCACGCTAATGAGCGAGTTGCAAACGCGTGGTGTGGAATTTGATCTGATGACCTATCCGGGCATGCGCCACGGCCCGGCAAATCCGAAGACAAAGCTCCATATCTATCGTGGCATTGAGTCGTTTTTCGCGCGCGAGCTCGGCCCGCATTAGCCGTTCGTCTGTACCTTCAAGCCGGTCAGCGGTGCTGGGTTGTAGCGGTTTGGTGGGTGTGTTTTTATAGACTGGAAGTAGTTCCATTGGCCAAATGGTGGCGTTATGCAGAAAATTGAAATGAAGCATTCGGGACGGAATCGACGCAGTCGAAAGGCAAGTCAAGGCTTTACGGTGATGGAAATATTGATCACTCTGGCCATCGCGGCTATTTTGCTGGCAACCGCAGTTCCGAATTTCAAAAATCAAATCGAACAAAGCCGGTTTACTGCTGCCTCCAATGAGATATTGGTTGCGTTGAACTTCGCGCGGGGTGAGGCATTACGTCGATCTAGACCGATATCAGTCAGAATGAAAGGTGATACTTGGCAAGACGGCTGGGAGGCGTTTGTTGATCCCGCCCGAACGGGTATTGTTACGCCTGCAACGGAAGTACTGCGCGAGGGAAACAGCGTCGGCTATGTGGATGATCCACAAGAACCTTCAGGCAAACGGTACACAGTCGACATAAACGGCGCGCCGATCTTTGTGTTGTTTGATTCCAATGGCCGTCGCAGGAGTAACGTTGCCGACGCGTTCGTGAGTTTTGAAGTTACTAAACCCAATGCAGAGGTTTCTTCAACGCGTAAAGTTTGTGTGTCGCAAAGCGGGAGAATCTTTGTAGCTAAAGGAGCGGCAGCATGCGCTTAAGTTTTGCGTCAAGCGCGCGAGGCGCCACGCTAGTCGAAATCCTCATTGCAATTGTTGTGTTTAGCCTCGGTCTGCTTGGTCTGCTTTCCGCCGCCGCACTTGCAATACGTACGAATGCGGAAGCCTATACAGGAACGCAAGTCGTCAATATTGCGGAATACCTAATGGGAGCGATGCGCCGCAATTCTTTGGGCGTATTTCAAAATAACTACAGCGGGCCGATTACTGCGATTGATATCTATGCCGGTGCGCCGCCTTTAGTAAGGTCATGTCTGTCCGGCAATGCTTGCACCGGTGCAGCGCAAGCGGTAGATGACCTAAATCAAGTTGCGCTACTCATGGGCCAATACCTACAAGTTGGCGCTACTGCGGCTGTTCGCTGCGACGCGCAGCGGATTTTCCCCACGATAACCGGGCTAGCTGGGCCAGGAACTAGGCCGCCATATGTCGGTAGTTGCATACTTACGATGAATTGGCCGATAGACCGCACTGGCACAATGACTTCTAGATCTTGGGTGTTTCAGCCATGAATACGAAAACGACACATCAGGGTTTCACGTTGATCGAAATATTGGTTGCGATGACGATCGGACTGATCCTAATTTTGGGGATCGCTACAATATTCACCAACACGACGAACAACATTCGCCTTCAACGAGGCATTGCCACGATTCAGGAAACCGGGCGAATTGCGGTCGATATGTTATCAAGTGATATTGGCGGGGCTGGCAGTCAGTATTGCTCAGCAATCAACATCCAACTCGCAACTGATGGGTTCACCCCGCAGCGGCCGATACGAAGCACAGTTAATCCATTGCTTCAAGTTAAAGGCAACGATGATCTTTCCGTAAACTATGCAACGACGGGTTCAGCGGCCACCGGTGGGCTATTTTATGGCCTTATAACGCGCGCAGACATGGCGGCCTTCCCTGCGCCTGCCCCCACTATTCCCCCAACGCCTGCGACCCCGCTTCCTGCAGTGGGTGCGCCTTATTTAATTAGTGCCCGCTTTGCTATCCAAGGGCATGAATGCGTAGGAAATGTCTGTACGCCGGCTCTGACGACTGTCGGCGCTGGCCGTACGGAAACTGGCGCTACCGCAGCCACAGCGTTGGTCGGAAATGTTGCTGGGCAGCGCGTGCCTGGTGCCGATGTACTGACGGTTCGTACTTTGGTAGGCAACGGCGCATCCATTCTTAATGGGCTGACGTTAGCGCCCAATTCACTTGCAAGACTTGGCTTGGATGGCTTGTCTGCCGCGCGGCTAACCAACCGTTTGGTGATGCTCGCCGATTGCGACAAAGCCGAGATTTATCGCGGTTCGTTTGCGGGTAATGTTTTAACGTTGGACGCGCCTGGGCCAGTGACAGCCAATTTTGGGCCAGACAACAATGCGCGCGTTTTTGATATGGAAAACCAGTGGTTAACGGTCACCTACTTTTTGCAATTTATCGCAGATCCAAATAGTGCCAACCGACTGATTCCAGCTTTAATGCGGCGTGAAAACGGTCGGCCACTGGAGGAAATTGCACGCGGCGTCGAACGCTTAGATTTCCGGTATGCGGTAAATGCGCGCACGGTTGCAGGAGCAAACCCAGAGAATAATGTGACTTGGCTGACGGCAGACCAAGTCAATAGTGCAAATGGTGGCGCTATTCCCTGCCCGCCTGTGGCGACCGACACCGTTGAGGCAAATTGTCTGTGGCGTTCTGTAACCGCGGTTGAAGTTGGAATGATGGTAAACACCGTAGATCAAACCGCCATCAATGATGATCGGCTTACCTACGCGATGGAAAACCAACGGGAAGTCGTAGCGACCGATCGAATGGTGCACCGGGAATTTAGATTTGTGGTGCCGATAAAATCTTGGACGCGCTAGTTGCAGGCTTTGCAATCTTTCGAGATATGGGCAACGTTTTTTAAGGTGACAAAATGAGCAAGTTACACATAGCACGGCCAAGAAAACCCAATTTACGTCAACCAAAAGGCGTTGCACTAATTGTGGGTTTAATTTTTTTGATTATTCTGACTTTATTTGTTTTGGGTAGCCTGCGTGATGTGTTGATGCAGGAACGCATGTCTGGCTCATTCCGAAATCAGTCCTTAGCAGAATCATCGTCCGAATCTTTATTGCGAAATGGCGAATCCAGAATATTCGACAACATCGTCGCCTCGAACGGTGAAGTTGATTTTAACGGCTTAGCAGTGCTTGACGGTGACGAAGCAGTCCCCGCTAATCCGATAGTGCGTTCTTTCAGAACTGGGTCTGGTTATCCGGGGGCGGCAGTAGCGGCAGCCGCGTTTCAGCCAGCACTTATTTCTACGCCATTTCAAAATATTGCAGATGACAAAAGCACGTTATCTAAAAGTGGTGCTTATGTCATAGAAGGGCCAATTTCTGTAAGCACGGAAAACTTACTTGAAACGCATACTGGTAATAGCTCTACGGGTGGCGCCAAGGGCAAGCTTTATATGTATCGAATTACTTCACGTGCAACAGGTGGAACCGATGATTACGTTCGCGCCGCTGAATCATTCTTTTTAGTTTCCAGATAGGGAAACGGAGCATTCACATGAAAGCCAAATATTTAATTGCCCTAGCCAGCCTCAGCTTTAGTGTGCTGGCTTTTGCCCAAATAATACCATTGAGCCGTTCGCCTTTATTTGTTCGCCCGCCGGTTGATCCAAATATCATTTTGAGTTTTGACGACTCAGGATCAATGAATGAGGGTGGTACGCCCAATGAAATTACCAGCGGCGCTTATCTGCCTAGAAACAACGCTGCGAACCAGTGCTACTGGCGTGATTTACCGCACTTTTATGCTGCTGAATCTAATAACCAGTTTTTTGATCCGCTCGTTATTTATGCGCCGCCAATTTACGCCAACGGAAATACATTTCCAGATGCGGTATTCACGGGTGCCTACTATGATGGTTTTTTAGCACACAAAACGGGTACGGAAACTACCACCAGCCCAAAACGTAATTTAGCGACCGATTATGCAGTTAGTATTTACGGTACCGCACCGCCATTTGCGCCTACTGCTTGTGTTCCAGCCCAGCCCGCGCCAAGAACCAATGCTGGCTCCAACGGTAATTTAATTACTTTTGGTGCAGCAAGTCAGGCGTCTTGTTCGTTCTCGCAAACTTACCAACGATGCAGCGACGGTGCCAATCGGGCCTTTACTGGCGAAGGCGGCGAGAGACTAGAGTTATTCCCAGCACCGAACAATAAGCGTGCGTTTTACTTTACCTACAATAACGCCAATCCAATTGATCCAACGACTGGAAAACGTTTTAAGCCTACCACTGCCCAACTTTATGGCAATGTGGGGAATAACTACAATCGGGCAAACTATCTTGGGCCATTCCTTGTAACTGCCGCACAAGAAACCAACTTCGCGAATTGGTGGAGCTATTATCGCACCCGGCAAATTATGGGTAGAACTGCCGCGACCCGCGCTTTTTCCCAACTGCCGCGCAATGTGCGTATCGGCTGGCAAGGTCTCACCGGCACCCAGCTAACTAATGCTTTTGTCATAAAGAAAATTCAAGACAACACCCAGCGAACTAATTTTTACAGCTATCTTTTCAACGTACCTGCAAACTCTGGCACCCCTTCACGTACTGCAACGGATCGGGTGGGCAATTATTTCACGCGTACCACCGCTGATTATGTTGAGAGTAATCCTTATTACGACCTTGACTTAGGGTTAGCGATCGGGAACGCTTCGTCCCCGGCGACGCTGATTAGCTGTCGGCAAAATTATCATTTGCTGTTCACCGATGGCGGCTGGAAAGACGATATCGGTCTTTATAACAATCGAAACACCGACCAGACGGCAATTGGAACTTTGCCACCCACATGGTCGCAAAATCCGCTGCCATTACCCGCCCCACAAGATGTGTTAACGCCTGGGCCACCCTACAGCTTGACGGATCCGAACAGCCGCCTGTATTGGAATGGGCCAAACCAAAATCAAATCGATGGTTACGCTGATCGTGCCTTCTACTACTGGGCCACAGATTTATCTAACTTAAAAAACAACGTTACGCCGTTTATTGATGACCGCACGATTGGAGTTACCGATGTAACACCGCGCGCGTTACCGCAGAACCCACTTGATGACCCTGAAGTCTATTGGAACCCGAAAAACGACCCTGCCACATGGCAACATGTAGTCCAGTACATTGTCGCATTTGGGCTGCAAAGCCAGCTTAATTTTCCTGGCGATCTAAATAACTTACGCAAAGGGCCCTTAGTGTGGACCGACTGGTCAGGAAACGAAAACTCAGATCCATCGAATAAGGTTGATGACACGTGGCACGCCGCGTTGAATAGCCGGGGCGAGTTGTTGGCCGCTAGTAACCCGCAAGAAGTTGTGCAGCAGTTGAACTCTGTTTTCCAGGCCATTTCCGCCCGCACAGCTTCTGTTTCGGCGGTTTCGGTAGCGGCGAGCTTGCTTTCAACGAATACTTTTGCCTATCGAACCTTCTTTAACGCAAGCGCTTGGTCCGGTTCCGTACAGGCCTCAACCTTTAGCAACTCGGGTAATTTATCCGTTGTTTGGGACGCGGGCTGCTTACTTACCGGCGGTGCTTGTACTACTGCGGCTGGAACTTTCACCGCACCCAATCCGATGACGGGTAGGAGAATTTATACCGCCACTAGCACAGGCACTACGGGAACGGCTGCTGTCGGGGTAGACTTCTTGTGGGATCAGTTAACCTTCGCCCAAAGAGCACAGCTTAATTATAATTGGGACACAGGGGCAGCGGATCCAGCGCCGATTGCACCAGAGACAAAGACAGGTGGCGAGAAACGCCTAGAATTTTTGCGCGGAGTCAGGACGGAAGAGGGCTTGTTGCTGCGTTCACGTGAGTCTGTATTGGGTGCCGTAGTAAATTCCAACGCGGTATTTTTGGCTGGTGCCGCCGACGAATATTGGACAAGAAATTCCAAAACCAATCGGGTTTTGTTTCCCGGAGGCCTGGAGAACAAGACAAGCTTTATCGCGCATACCGACGCGATCAAAAATCGTCCACCGACTCTTTACGTAGGTGCGAACGATGGGATGCTGCACGCTTTTGACGCAAATACTGGCGCAGAACGTTGGGCCTATGTGCCTAATACTGGTTTTAGATATCTTTCTAGACTGACGTCCAAGTTCAACTTGTTTACCCAAAGTTCCGTCGATAATACGCCTTCAATGCGAGAGGTTTATACCAACGGCGCCTGGAGAACTATGTTGGTTGGCAGTATGCGTTTGGGTGGTCAAGGCATATTTGCCCTAGATGTAACCAATCCCAACCCTAACGGGGCGGCAAATAAAGTGCTGTGGGAGTTCAATGACGATTCTATCCTGGGTGGCCTCGGTTTAGATTTGGGCTATACCTATGGGCGCCCGCTAATCACTCGGGTTAGAGCAAGTAACCGTTGGGTGGTGTTAGTTCCAGGCGGTTATAATTCCTCAGATAACGATTCCGGGCGCGATACCAAATTAGGTACGGGTAACGCTGTCATGTTTGTTCTTGACGCGAGTAACGGCAGTGTATTGAGAAAATTTGATTTAGGTGCTGGCACCCGCGGGTTGTCATCGGTAATCGCAGGTGACTACGTTTTTGCGGCGGGTGCGGTTTCCGGGCGGGCAGCGTATAACTCAGGCGTCCCATCCTTCGACGAAGTCAGCGAAGTCGCTTTTGCTGGGGATGATAATGGCAACTTGTGGCGCTTTAATCTGGAAGCCACTAGCGCGGCTTCTTGGACATTTCAAAAGTTTTTCCAAGCGCCTATCGTGGCACCAAGCGTGACGCCGGTACAAAAAATAACCGCTCAGCCCCGCATCGTACCTTCATACGATCCTGTGACGGGCCAAAACTTGGCCGTGGTGGTTTTCGGCACAGGTCGATATGTTGCAACGCCTGATCGCGGTGACAATAGTCAACAGTCGCTGTATGGCATTTATGATCCGGGCCCCAATTACACGGGGTATCCGTTGGAACAAATTGATTTAGTGCAACAGTCGCGCACCGAATCTGTGGTGGGTAGCAAAGTATTGCTGACGACAGGTGATGCCGCCATACCAGCGAATAAGTTAGGTTGGTATTTTGATTTAGGTCCGAATGGCGAGCGTGCTATTGCGGCAGCTTCATTTCTCGCGTCGACACGTAAAATAATTGTTCCAACGTTTATTCCTACGATTAATCCATTGCTGGCTAACGATCCTTGCGTTGATGATTCGTCCAGCGTGCTGTATTTCTTAGATCCTCTTAACGGTGGTGCCGCTTCTAGCGCTGAGCTAGCCGCATTTGATGTTAATGGCGATGGCGTGATCAACGGCTCGGACAATAAGTTGATTTCAGGAATTCGGGTTCCGGGATTTGTTGCCGGTGCAACACCCATTACTCAAGCAGGCGGTGGGCAAGGTGCTATTTTGCTACCTACGCCGCCGGGCGCCGGAACCGGGTCAGCGATCAGCACGCTTGCAATTCCTGATTATGTTTGGCGGCGGCATTCGACTCGCGAATTACCGGCGTTTGATCAAAACGACCGAAACTAGAGGAGGCAGGTTGTGCGAAAGACACTTGGTTTTACTTTGATGGAAATGTTAACCGTCGTTGCAATCATTTCAATATTGGCAGCGATTGCTGTACCTGCCTACTCAAAATACGTGCTGCGTTCTAGGCGAGTTGAGGGGCAAATATTGGCAAATACGATTGCACAAGCGCAGGAACGCCATTTCGCAACTTACAATCGTTACGCGAGGGAATTGACGGGGGCCGGCCGGGATACATTAGGATTTAGCGCAGCCCGTTGTGCGGCTGTGTCTTCTACAAATTGTTACTACGATGCCACGAACGTTTCACCAGACGATAGGCGAACATTTACGGTTACGCTGACACCAAAACTTTCGCAGGCGGTGGATAAATGTGGCAACCTAACTCTGACAGACTCTGGCGACAAGGCTTTTAGTGGTAATGAGACTAATGGCAAATGCTGGTAGTTTGATTTTGGTCGTCTAGAATTTAATTACTACGTTTTTGTTGGCGTAGCAATCCGCCAAAGGCGGACTAATTGCGAAGCAGAAACGAAGTTTCTTCAAAGAAAAGCGCGTTGAAATCAATCAACGCGCTTTTTTTTATAGCAACTGAATATCAACCGCCTTTGCTGTCTTCTTCACGTTCGGCCATCGCCGATTCGGCCTTCTTCAATGCGTCAATGCTGTCTTTGCTATACCAGCGTCCGTCTGATTTGACCATTTGCGTTTCCGAAGTCATAGGCTGGCCTAAAAATGTCATGCTGGTTTTCACCACCGCAGTATCCCCGGACATACTCAACTGCTCCGCTTTTACCGAGCTGAACATTGAATCCATGTTCAAATCATAGGCGTTGAATGCGCGTTTCATAGAACCAAATAGCACACCGCCCTTGCCCAACATTTGATCGAAAGACAGCCCCTGCAATTGATCTAAGGTAGTGATGTTAGTCGCACGCACACCCGTGGCAAGTTCGGTAAGCGCCTTGCGAAGCCGATTCGGGTCGGTGAAATCAGTTTTCGTTGCCCAACCTTGCAGTGCGCCGACCATTTCGGTCGCTTGTTTCTTTTGTGATTCCGACATGTCTGCATTTGCCGTAATCGCCTGTTGCGCCATGCCAATACCGATCGCGGAATACATGGCCATTTGTGGCTTTAGCGCCGCCATTTCCGGCTCAGCTAATGCCATTAGCTCGTCTATCGCGCCGGGCGCAATCAACTTTGCAATGCCATCGGCAAATTCTTTGCGGTCGCTCTCGCTGATTGGCTCTTTGCGCTTGGCTTCCCAAGAATCGACCATTTTTTTCATTTGCGCAGCGGGCATTGCTAGCGTCAGCATGCCTTTTAGATCATTGATTTTTGCAAGGTGCGCCAATTCCATCGTGACTTGCGCCGGGCCCATGCTGCTGCTGGACACCGCCGCGGCGACTTGCGCAACTTTTGGCGCTGCGATCATGCCGGTCGCTTTTGCCGTAGCGGTAGGCTCCTCGCCACCGCATGCGCTTAAGGTGAGCGCTAACACCACACCTAAAGCCAGGGAAAGTTTATTCTTTAACATACGGAAATCCTTTGTGAGTCAAGCGATAAGTACACGTGTAAGCGGAGTGACAAGTGCCCGCAGAACTCTAGGCCAGGCATTCCTGCCCTGCAAGCGCAAGAAGTTGGGCGCTGAGTTGCTTGTATCAGCACGATTCAGCGTTGCGCAACATCCTGTATAAAAGCGTTCTAGACGCTTTTCTTCAACCACGCGCGATTTTCCGGCGTAAATACATTTACCTGCCACCGACTTTTTGAGCTTGCCAAATATGCTGTTTTTCCAATCTAAGCGCGCTGCCGATATCCATGCGCAAGTCGCCGAATTTATGGCCACGCAAGTGCTTCCAGCAGAGCCAGAACTTGCCGCATTCATTCAAGCGCCGAATCCACGCTGGGCGGTTGCGCCATTGATGGAAGCATTAAAAGCCAAAGCCAAGGCAGCAGGCTTGTGGAACCTTTTTTTAGGCTCAGTTTCAGGCTTAAGCAACTTGGACTACGCGCCGATGGCCGAACTTATGGGCCAAAGTTTGTTCGGGCCCGAGGCATTTAACTGCGCAGCGCCTGATACCGGCAATATGGAAGTGCTGCATTTGTTCGGCACCGACGCCCAAAAAGCACAGTGGCTAGCGCCATTGCTGGCCGGCGATATTCGTTCGGCATTCGCGATGACTGAGCCAGATGTAGCTTCATCAGATGCCACCAATATCGCCCTGACGATGCAAGCAGACGGTGATCATTATCGGGTGAATGGCAAAAAGTGGTGGACCAGCGGCGCGCTCGATCCGCGCTGTCAAATTATGATCGTCATGGGGCAAACCAACCCGGAAGCGCATGCGCACCAACGGCAATCGATGTTGCTGGTGCCGATGGATACGCCCGGCGTGCGAATTGTTCGGCCCCTCACTGTGTTTGGCTTTGACGATGCGCCACATGGCCATGCCGAAGTGCATTTCAATGACGTTCTAGTGCCCAAATCCAACCTGCTTTTGGGGGAAGGCCGGGGCTTTGAGATTGCGCAAGCGCGCTTAGGGCCGGGCCGAATTCATCACTGCATGCGCTTGATTGGTTTGGCTGAGCGTGCACTAGCATTGGCGGTAAATCGTGCGCGTAGCCGCATTGCCTTTGGCAAACCGATTTCTGCGCTCGGCATGGCGCAAGAAGCGATCGCGCGATCGCGTTGTGAGATTGATCAAGCGCGTTTGCTGACCTTGCAGGCCGCTGCGATGATCGATACGGGCGGCGCGAAACTTGCAAAAAAGGAAATCGCGATGATCAAGATTGTTGCGCCATCAATGGCGTGCAAAGTCATTGATCGCGCGATACAAATTCATGGTGGCATGGGTGTTAGCCAAGATACTTTCCTAGCGCACGCCTACGCTGCCGCGCGCTCACTGCGTTTGGCCGACGGCCCAGATGAAGTGCATTTAGTTAGTTTGGCGAAGGCTGAGTTGGGCTAGATTTGTTATCGAGGTCGAGAAATTTGCAATGCGGCGGCACTACTACAGTAAATTTAGATTTTCATCTGCTAGCGCAACCAACACCGCCTCGCCACTTTTTCGGTCCATGCGAAACGCACCAAAGCGCGCCGCCTCGAATTTTTTCGCACTGCCTTCTTCAAAAAAATAACCATTTGTGCCCAACCAAATCTGCTGACCGCGCAATTTGTAGCGTAGCGCCGGCTCGGCATTTGCAGTTTTAGCGAGCACGGCAATACCGCGCTGATCAATTTGCAATGGTGCACGGAATGTTCCGCCCAATTGCCGCTGGGCGTCGGTCATGTTGGCACTTAAGGTGCGCGCCAAATCAAAGTTCAGCGTCATGTAATCGCCCTGCATCAGTGATCTAGGATCCACCGGTGCCAGCGCCAGAAAAATCAGCTGCCCGTGGGTGCGTATGCCTTCTTTGTGGGCAATTAAATAATGCACTTGCCCTAGCACCAACAAGCCGGCAGCAATAATGCTCAATCGCATCAAATTGAGGTTCATACCGCCGCCTTTTTTTGCACGCTTTCAGGTTCCGAGGTGAATGACTGGCTGCCGCGCGCTAATGCGAAAGACAGCATGAGTGCCAGCACCCCGATTACCGCCGCCCACAAGGATTTTTGCAGCAGGCTCTCGCCAAGCGCGTAATACAAGCTCAACAAATTCAAAAATGCGCATATAAAAGCGAACGCCATCAGCCAGTGGCTGCGCAATCGATACGCCGCTGTGGCAGCCATTAGTGCACAAAGGATGCCTATGACTGGTACGACACTACTGCGATGCTGAGTTGCGCTAAAAATTTCTACCGGCATAAACAGCCACCCGGGCAGCAATGCCAGGGCGATCACTAGCGCCTGGGTCAAAGGGCGCATAACTGCTGCGCGGCCTTTGGCGATCCAATCCGACTCGAACTTTAGTGCGAAGCCCAGCAACGCCAGTATCGGCAATAGTGCGACTCCCATGCGAAAGTAGGTGGCAGCGATGCTGATCGAACGCATCAAAACATCCCAATCATATTGCCAAAAACGCACGACACACATCCATGCGGAAGCGGCAAACAAAAAACTTAAAATGCGGTGGGTTCGATACGGCAACAACATCGCCAGCGCCAGCTGCAGTGCAAGTAGCTGCGCAAAAAACAAACCCGGCTGCTTTTCGCCTGCAAATTCATACATCGGCCAACATAACAAACCTTGGGCCGTCAAGCTGAGCGCAAATGCCACCTGCTGCAAGAAAAAAATACTGCGCAATTGATACATAAGCAGCGCTGCAACAGACAACAAAAAAATCGCAATTGCGCCCGCCGCACCTGCGGTATCAGGGCTAAGCGCGAGCGCAACAAAGAACAGTAAAAACAGCGCCGAGAACCAGGCGCTTAGCACTAAAATGAGCGTCAAATACCAGGGCCGTTCAACGGCAGCGGGCAGCGATGATGGCAGCGCGTCAAGCGTATGGCCTGCGGTGCGCAAGTACTCGACCCAATCCTGCCAAATTTTATTCGCATCGCTGATCATGACCTCGCACTCCAAGCCCGATGCCATTGGCTTAGCGCAGTAACTGCGGCCCATCCGCTAAGCAAAATCCATATCCCCGTCAGCAGCGCGCCGCCCACATCAAAATGCGGCACAACACGCACCAACCAAACGGTGCTGAGCACAATCCAACTTGCCGCCAACATGGCCAATACCGCTAATGCTTGTTTTCGATGTGCCCAATAGGCAAGGGCAACATAAGCCGCAGTGTGCAGCAAGAATGCGGCCCCCGGCCCACGCTGCGCCAAATGCACACCGTCTAATGTGGCAAATGTGATCGCACTAGCGATGGCAATTTGCGTCATGCGCGCGCGCACATCTGCCGGCACGACGCGATTGGACAGATAAGCGAACAGCGCCGCCATTGCTATACAAATTAAGCCGGGTGCAAGCCAATGCAGCTGTAGCTGGCCTGACCGTGTAGGCCAAAACCCGAACACCAGATCAAGGCGGGCAGGCGCATACAGCACTAAAGCCACGACCAACACTACCCACCACAGCAACCAAGCTGACAGCGTGCGCGCTAGTAAAACCAGCGGAACACCGAGTAGCGCCCAACCGAAAAACAACTCATAGGTATTCGCACCGGTCTGATAAGTGATGCCAAAAAGCGCCAGCAGCGCGCCAGTCAACACAAACGCGACCGTCAACGCCGAGCGCCCAAGCACGTGCATGGGTGGCCGCCAACAAGCCAAGCCGATACAGACGATCAACAGCGCATCAAGCGCTAAAAATTTGACCATCGCGCCAAAATGCTGCCAATTTGCCGCGATCCAAAAGACCGCCGCTGCGCAGAGTGATGTGATGCCCACGCCGCGCAGCACACGCACACCAAATTGCCGCCATTGCTGCGGTGTGGGCAGCGCGTGACTATCCACCAGCACGGCACGTGCAGCAGCCGGACTAAGCCGATAGTGCGCAGCAAATCGATCTAGCTCTAATCGTTCCATGCCAGCTCCTAATTAATCCTTGGATGCTAGCAAAGTTGCAAGCGGGTGCTTATTGATGTGTGGAAGCGGCCTAGTTTTGGCCGCGCGGTATTATGTGTTGAGACTTAAAGGGGCGCGCTCAAATACGGATTCAAAGCGGCAATTTGGTCAACAGACGGCAATTTGGTCAAAAGAATGTATCCGCAGTAAATCAATTCTGGGCTTGGCGTATGCGTTCAGCATTGGTCAGTCGCACATCGGCAAGTCTTGCTAACGCCAATCGTTTCGGGATCGATTCAATATGACTGCCTCCACCCAGCCCGTTCGGATTTATTGCTTTATCCTGCTTAGTGCGGTGCTTCTGTTCGGCACCGGATGCAAGAAAAGTGCAAAGCTCGCCGACGCGCCTGAGCCCGCCGCCAGCTCTGAAAGCACCAGCGGCGTCGCGGCGCGTCCAGGTAGTCAGCTTGCTTACGAGATCGATTTGCAGATTACGCTACCGGCAGCGTTAATCGCCGCGCGCTTGGAAGCGCTGCGTCAAGCCTGTGAGGCGCAGGCGCCAACACAAAGCTGTTCTTTGCTCAGCATCGAACAACAGCAGGAACAAGGCAGCATTGAAATGCGCGCCGCACCTGCTGCGATTGAGGTGCTGACTAGTCAAGCGATCGCAAACGGCAATGTAGTGCAACGCACAATCAAAGCCGAAGATTTAAGCCAAGCTTTGGCTGACAACGCGCTGGCTGCAGAATCGCTAACGCTACAGCACGAGAAGTTCAAAGCCTTGCTTTCGCGTGCTGACCTTGCCGTTAGTGACGCCATTACCTTAGCGCGCGAGCTCAGCGATTTAGAAGCGGCAAGCCAAACTGGGGCGCGGGATCGTGCAGTGTTATTGCGCCGCGTTGAAACCAATTTTCTGCGAATCAGATTTAGTGCTCTGCAACTCGACGAACCCGCGCCGGGCTTTTGGCAAAACTTCAGTGCCGCCTTTGAGGGCTTTGACGCCACCGTGGCCGAAGCACTTTCCGAAATCATCTTGGTGCTGGTCTATATCCTGCCGCTTATTTTCGCGATGTTCCCAGTTGCGCTGATTTGGCGCTGGCTGTGGCGCAAATTGACGGGTCAGGGCCGCGCTATACCGCGCCAGAGTTAGTCGCGGGCGGGCTGGGATCTTCTTAACAACGCCCGAGTCAACGCAGTAAACATAATTTTTTGTTCGAATTCTAGGCTCCTCTGTGAGTCGACAATTAGTGCAATCGCTTTCCTCTGCTGCCAGCAAGTTCTTTGCCAGCCACATGTGCTTAGTAGTATTTTAATTCTTTCAAATGCAAGCTATCTGTCATGCAAACCACTTTACGTGTGGACCCGAATCTTTACCGCGACGCCAAAGCTGCCGCAGCGCGCGAGGGCATTACACTAACGCGATTTATTGAATCCGCGTTGCAAATACGCTTGAGTTCGGTATCGAGTCGAATTACTGCGTTGCCCGTTTTTGATAGCGGCGCAGGTCGAAATTTAGATGTCTTGGCTCTCATACAATCGGCCGATACTGAATTTGTGCAGGACCAAACAGCCAAAATACCTAAGACATGATTGTTGCCGATACCAACGTGTTGCTTGCGGCATTTCGAGCAGAAATGTCGACGCATACCACCGCGAGGCGTAACGCCTGCGCCTAGCGTTAGTGCGGGCAGGCGCTCGAGATAGCGGTCGGTCGCGTCTCGATGAACGCGCGTCAGCACTGACACGAATTAGTCATCAAGCAGCGCTAGCCTGGATGCCAATTCCATGATGGCTGCATTCCATGAAAACCATTGGCTCAAGCAAAGTTAGCGCACCCGGAGCAAGTCGCGTCATCATTTATTTATGTGTGGGCGCGGCGATTTTGGGCGCGCTGTCGACTGGCGCTTATTTGCTGAGCAAGCGCTCCAGCACTGCCGCCGATGCCACGCTGCAAACTGGCATGCTAGCGCCGAGCGAGCGCGACGAACGTGGCCTTGATAATGCTAGCCACGCAAAGCATTTAGAGCTTGCCATGCGCGCTTATGGCGCAGACAAATTGGTCGCACCTGCGGGTGAAAACGCACTTGAGCATTATTTGGCCGCGTTGCAAAGTAAGCCTGATGATTTTGGCGCGCAGGAAGCGATCTTGGAGCTGGTGCCCGTGGCAATGACCGCGCTGGAAACCGCTATGGCCGCAAATGCGTCTGAGGAAGTCGGGCGCTTAATTGTTTTACTTGAACGCGCCGATCCGAGCGCATCCAGGGTAGCGGCGCTGAAAAAGCGCTGGCAGGAAAGTGTCGCGCAACAAGCTAGTAATGAGGCGGACGCAATTCGCACCGCAGCGGCGCAGATACCGATTCAAGCCGCGCCCGTGATTGCGGCGCGTACGCCGGAAGTTCAAGTACCAGCCGACGTTGAGACGGCAAAGCCCGTTGCTCAGCGCGCCGAAACCGTCGCTTCGCCGGTGACAGTGGCAACAGTGGCACCGACACGGATGGCAAGCAAACCCGAACCGCCGGTGAGTACCAGCGTGGCACCGGCGCAAAACCGTGTGGTAGAAGCACGGGCCTTGAGTACCGCGCGTGCAGTTTTTCCAGCCCAAGCGCGGCGCCAAAAAATCGAAGGATGGGTTGACTTGCAAGTCGTCGTAGATGCCAGCGGCCGCGTCACTGAGGCGTTGGTGCTCGGCGCGCAGCCATCGCGCATCTTTGATGTTGAGGCGCGCCGTGCGGTGATGCGTTGGCGCTACAGTCCGAAACTTGTCAATGATCAACCCGTCAGCAGCGTGCTGCGCCAGCGCATCAAATTTAGTTTAACCAGCTGAGGCTATGGTTACTTGAACCGTACAAGCTTAACCAAACTGTCATTTTTTTGACCTACCAACATCATCTTGGTGCGCAACCTTAAGGCTCAGGAAAGGCCAGAAGGACGCGCATGAAAATCACTTTCGTCACCGAAACCTACCCACCTGAAATCAATGGGGTTGCGCTGACGGTGCTGTCCTTGGTGCAGCATTGTCGCAAACTCGGCCACCACGTCGAAGTAGTGCGCCCAGAGCAGCCAAGTGATGCGCTGAAGGCACGCGAGCGTTTGGTCGTTGAGATGCTGGTGCCCGGCGCGCAATTGCCCTTTTATGCTGGCCTACGTTTTGGCCTGCCGGCGAAACGGCGCTTGCTCAAACATTGGCAAAAAATACCGCCGCAGGGCGTTTATGTTGCCACGGAAGGCCCACTGGGTTGGACTGCAGTTTCGGCCGCCAAACAGCTTGGCATTCCAGTCGTAACAGGCTTGCACACGCGCTTTGATGATTTTATGGATCACTATGGCTTAAGTTTTATGCGCCGCCCTGCCTTTGCGTTTATGCGTGCTTTTCATAACCGCGCGATGGCGACCTTGGTGCCCACCAAGAGTTTGCAAAACTTACTGAATTCGCGCGGCTTCAATCGCGTTGAACGACTCGAACGCGCCGTCGATACCAGCGCTTTTGCCCCGGAACACCGGAGCGAAAGCTTGCGTAGCGCGTGGGGCTTTAACGCAGCAAATAGCGAAACCGCTTGGGCACCGGCCGTGCTGTTCGTGGGGCGCATTGCCGCCGAGAAAAATTTGCCGCTGGCCTTGCTTGCGTTTAACGCCATTAGCGAAAAATATCCCGGTGCGCGCATGATTTGGGTGGGCGATGGCCCGGCAAATGCCGCGTTGCAAGCCAACCTAGGCGCTGATGCTAGGCACGTGTTCTGCGGCATGCTGCGCGGCTCCGCTTTGTCTGCAGCGTATGCCAGCGCGGATATATTTCTGTTTCCAAGCCTGAGCGAAACCTTTGGCAACGTAACGCTTGAGGCGCTAGCGAGCGGCCTGCCGGTTTGTGCGTTCGACTACGGTGCGGCGGAAGAATTTGTTGTCAGCGGCGGCAATGGCCAGCTAGCGCGCTTCGGCGATGAAAACGAATTCCTCGCGCAGGCGCTGCTTTTGGTAGATGCCATGCACCGCGATCCGATCAGGATGCGCCATTTCGCCCGGGGCAGCGTTGAGCATCTCAATCCCAGCAATGTCGCTGGCGCACTGGTCGAGCTTTTACAAAAACTAAAGCCCGCCCACACCGCCAGTGCCCAAATCACGCAAGTCCAAGGAGCCCAAGATGCACCTGAATACAAACGTGTTTAAAGCATTCGCAGCGCACGAGTGGTCTTGGTGTGAACGCGCAAATAAGCGTGCGCACGGCACGCGTTGGGTACCGTTTTTTGGCTTCATCAGCCGTATTGGCGACGGTACGGTTTGGTATTTGTTGATGGCGCTGCTGGTGGCTTTTGGTGGCGCACGCGGCGCGGTTGCGGCGCTGCACATGGCAGCACTGGGTTTGGCATCACTAGTGCTTTACAAACTCGTCAAGTCACTCAGCAAACGGCCGCGGCCATTGATGCGTCGCGCGGGCCTGCATTTGAGCGTGGCACCGTTGGATGAGTTTTCTTTTCCCTCAGGCCATACGCTGCACGCGGTCGCGTTTTCACTGGTGGCCTGCCATTACTTCCCTTGGCTCGCGGTCGTGTTGGTGCCGCTGAGCATGGGCATTGCGATCTCACGCGTGGTGCTGGGTTTGCACTATCCCAGTGATGTCGCGGCGGCCGTGTTGATGGGGGCAGGGCTGTATTGGCTTGCGCTGGGTTGGTTAATCGAAGCCAGCGCCATCTAGGCGCATGCGAATTTTAAGGAGTTCAGAATGCTAGGAATTTACGACCGAATTTTCAAAGCCACGCACGGCAGTCGGCTGATTTACAACACCTGTTGGGAAGATCCAGCGGCAGATCGCGAAATGTTGAAACTAGGGCCCGACTCAAAAGTCGCGATGATTACCAGCGCCGGTTGCAACGCCTTGGACTACTTGCTGGATGATCCTAAAGCGATACATACGATTGACGTCAATAGCCGTCAAAACGCCCTGCTTGAGCTAAAAATCGCGGCGATTTCGGAGTTGAAACATGAGGAGTTTTTCCAATTGTTTGGGCTCGGCGCGCATCGTAATTTTAGGGCGCTGTATATGGCGCAACTGCGGCCACGATTAAGCGCAAGCGCGCAGCTTTTTTGGGACGCGAACGCGCACTTTTTTAGCACCACTGGCGGCCGTGGCAGCCTGTATTTTCAGGGCGCATCCGGCGATGTGGCTTGGGGCGTAGGCAGTAGCTTAAAAATCTTGCGGCCTAAACTACATCGCGCGCTGCTTGAACTTTTGGACAGCGAAACGTTGGCAATACAGTGCCAGCGCTATGAAGCGATTGAGCCGAAAATATTTGGCCCGATGTTGCGTTGGCTGGTGCGCCAACCGATGTTGCTGAGCTTGCTGGGCGTGCCGCGCGCACAGCGCGATTTGATCGAGCGCCAGTTTCCTGGCGGCGTTACCAGCTATGTGCGGGCAAAACTGCGCTATGTATTTACCCAAACGACGTTGCGCAACAATTATTTTTGGCGGGTGTATTTGACCGGCCAGTATAGCGAGCACTGTTGCCCGAATTATCTCAAAGCTGAGCACTTCGACACCCTGAAAGCGCGCGTGGAGCGCCTCCACATTTACACCGGCACGTTTGAAGAGTTTCTGATTAGCTACCCAGATACGATCACGCACTTTGTTTTGTTGGATCATCAAGATTGGATGGCTGCGCACCTGCCGATTGCGTTAAATAGCGAATGGCGCTACATCCTCGCGCGCAGCGCGCCAAAGGCCAAGGTGCTGCTGCGCAGCGCCGGGCTTGCGGTAGATTTTCTGCCGGAATTTGTTGCCGCAAATCTGGTGCAAGACCAACCGCTTGCAAAGCATTGGCATGAGCTAGATCGCGTAGGAACCTATGGCTGCACCTGGCTCGCCGAGCTGCAGCCGCATGCCGCGCTAAATTTCGCCAACACCGTAACCCCGCTTAAAATGATGGCGGTGGCGGCGTGAGTACGGAAGCGTTAAAGCGCTATTACCGCCTACATGCGCCGATTTATGATGCCACTCGCTGGGCATTCTTGTTCGGCCGCACGCGCCTGATTCAGGTGCTTAGCAGATCATCCGGTGCGCCAAAACAGATCCTCGATCTAGGCTGCGGCACCGGCAAAAATCTTTGCGCTTTAGCAAAGGCGTTTCCGCAGGCACAAATTACCGGCGTTGACCTTTCTGCCGCGATGTTGGCGCAGGCAGGGCGAAATTTGGTGCAAAAATTGGATCCTAATGCGCGCGCGCGCATCAGCTTACGCAACACCGATATCGCGCAAATGCCAGGCATGCAATACGATCTGATCGTGTGTTCTTACATGTTATCGATGACCGGCAATCAGCTTGCGCAAACGCTGCAAAAGCTGCAAAAGCTGCTAACGCCCACCGGCCGATTAGCGATTGTTGACTTTGATAACACCCGGGCGCGTTGGTTCGCGCGCTGGATGGGCGTCAATCACGTGCGGATGGATGGGGCGCTGGCTACGTTGCTGCAGCAGCAATTCCCGCACATCGAGCTGCACGAGCAACACTCAGGCCTAGGGTTGTGGCGCTGGTTGCTTTGGATCGGGCGCTAGTCGCGCCGTCAAAAATAATACGAAAAAAAACCCCAGCAAGCCGGGGTTTTTTTTCGGGCTGAAACTACTTCTTCTTCGTCGCCGCGTGTTTGTCCAACTCCACCAAAAGCTGCGGCGCTGGCAAGTAGCCGGGCATCAAAGTGCCATCGGTTAGCAGTAACGCCGGGGTGCCGTTCACGCCCATGCGTTGACCCATGTTGTAATCCGCTTCAATTGGATTAATGCAGGTTGCATTGCCTGGATCGGTGCCGTTTTTGGCATCCGTCATCGCCTTACGCTGATCTTTAGCGCAGAAAACAGCGATCGCTTTGCGGGAAGATTCGCTCGGAACGCCGGCGCGAGGGAACCAAAGATATTGCACCTCTATGCCCAGATCGCTGTATTGCTTAATTTCTGTGTGCAGCTTGCGGCAGTAGCCGCAATCAATGTCGGTGAATACTTTAACGACATGTTTAGTCGGGCCGTTGGCCGGAAAGATGATCATGTCTTTCTTTTTAATCTTGGCCAGTTCCGCAACGCGCACCACCGACTGCGATTCTTCGGTCAAATTGCGCCGCGTGGCCGTTTCCACCAGTGCGCCCTGTAGCAAATATTTACCGTCTTCACTGAAATAAATAATTTGCCCGCCCAATGTCGCTTCCATCCAGCCCTTGACCGGCGTGGCTTTGACCGAGTCGATGACCGCTGAAGGATTTAACATTTTGATCGCCGCACGCACTTGTGCTTCACCCGCTTGTGCAAAGGAGGTAGCAGCCAAGATAGCGGTGGCGAGTAGTCTCGCCGGAAGGCGACACCGCGAAACAAATGAAGTCGAAAAGCGCATGGTTTTTCCAGAGTAGATAATTGCAAAAAAAGTTTTGACAAGGATGAGGATTTTTTCAGGGAGCTGAGTGTACTTTGCGATTGCGCGAAGGGCGAGCGTCCTTTAGAGCGGCTTTTTAACACTGATGGCGGCGCGGCGATCAAGCTCAGCGAGTAGTGCCGCCGCCGGTAAGTAGCCAGGCGTGATGCCGCCATCTGCAAACACTAATGTGGGTGTGGCATTGATGCCTAGCGCACTCGCAAGTGCAACATTGCGTGCAACTGGATTCGGGCAGTTAGCATTGCCGGGATCGCTGCCACTTTTCGCTTCTGTAAGCGCCTTTTGCGGGTTAGCGGCGCAATACACCGCAGTCGCTTTGCGCGCCGAATCATCGGTCAAACCGTTGCGCGGCATGATCAGATACTGCACTTCGATACCGACATCGGTAAATTGTGCGATCTCAGAATGCAGCTTTCGGCATACGCCACAGTCAATGTCGGACACGATTTTAATCGAATGCAAGCGCTTACCCTTGGCCGGGAAGACGATCATGTCTTTCGCAACGACGCCTTTTAGCGCGTTCACACGAATGCCCGCAAGCGCGTCGTCAGTCAGATTGCGCTTGGTGCTGGTTTCAAACATGGTGCCTTGAATCAAATGTTTGCCATCGCTACTAAAATAAAGGACTTCTGAGCCGACGATGACCTCTTTCACGCCGGGAATAGCGGAATCTTTGATGCTGGATACTTTAAGTTGCGGATTCAAAGCCGCGACTGCCGCATGGATTTCTGGGTTGCTGTTCGTTGCCACCGCGTTCGCGGCGCTATGCCAAGCATTGACTACTAGCGCGGCTGCGAACAAGTAGGAAAAAGGTTGTAAAATTCGCATTGCGCGCTCAAATTTGTTTATCAGGCTAGGCTTGACCGGCGGTTTTGGCGGAAGTTCCGGGCCCCAAACGAGTTCGTTGAGTTCGCGAATTCCACGCGCAACACGTTAGCATTGGCAATTCGATGAATAACGAAGGAATTCTATGCGACATTATTTTGGGTTCGCGCTGACTGTTGTACTTGCTGCGCTTTGCCTTTTTGGCGAAAGAGCGCACGCATCTCGACACTATCAAGCGCGATTTAGCCTAGATCTGCAACCCTCAAGTCAATCCGCCAAAGGCTCGCTTGCGCTTACATCTGGCACTGGCTACGTCGCAAAAATGCGCTTAAGCATGCCGGTTAGCCGCTACAGCAACATTACTGGCGATGGCGACGTCAAAATTGTTGGCGACAAAGTTTTTTGGACGCCACCGCAAGCCGGCGGCACATTGCGCTATTCGGTGGCGATCAACCACAAACGCGCGGATGGTGGCTTTGATGCGTTGGTTGGCGCGAATTGGGCAATCTTTCGTGGCGACGATGCCTTTCCAAAAGCCCGAGTGACGGCAAAAGGCCACTCGGATAGCGAGCTGGTGCTGACCATGGCGAAAGGTTGGCATATCAATACTGGCTACGACCGTACCAGTGAAACGCAGTATCGCTTCAACTTAAAAGACGTGCGACGCAAGTTTGACGTACCCAAAGGCTGGATGATTGCCGGTGAAATTGCGAATCGCATTGAAACAATTGCGGGTTGCCAGGTTTTTGTCGCAGGCCCCGAAGGCTTGGGCGTGCGCCGCCAAGATATGTTGGCACTGCTCAATTACACCTTGCCCGAACTTAAGCGAGCATTTGGCAGAATGCCGAAGCGCTTGTTGATTGTCACCGGGCCAGATCCAATGTGGCGCGGTGGACTTTCAGCGCCGAATTCGCTGTTTATCCATATGGATCGACCCATGATCAGCGAAAATGGCACATCTTCACTGTTGCATGAATTGTCGCACTCCATTTCCCGCATTCGGGGTGCCAAACGCAGCGACTGGATCGCCGAAGGCTTGGCAGAATTTTATGGTGTTGAAGTCATTCGCCGCTCCGGTGGCATGACTGAGGAACGTTTTTCCGACACTTTGAACACGCTCAAAGCTTGGAGCAAAGCCGTAAAAACGATCACCGTGCCGCGCTCTACAGGCGAAATAACCGCAAGGGCCGTGATTTTGATGAACGAGCTAGACCAAGAAATTCGCCGTGCCAGCGGCGGTAAACGCAACATCGACAACGTCGTGCAAATTGTAGTGGCCGCACGTAAGCGGATATCGACGGAAGAGTTCAAAGCGATTGCGGCAAAAGTATTGGGGCGGCCGTCTAAAGTTTTGGAGTCGCCACTATTACGTTAGTGCATTGATCAGATTGATTTAAACGTCAATTCTTTCAGGCGCAACCAACAACTACGTGTAGCATCGCGCCACAAAATTATTGAGTGATTCGCTATGACTAAACCCCGTCCTTCTGGCCGCAGCGCGGATCAGCTGCGTAGCGTGCGCATCGAGCGCAACTACACGAAATATGCGGAAGGCTCCGTGCTGGTGGGCTTTGGTGACACCTTGGTACTGTGCACCGCTAGCGTTGATGACCGTTCGCCACCGCATCGGCGCGGCACCGGCAAGGGCTGGGTGACGGCGGAATATTCCATGCTGCCGCGCGCCACGCACACACGGGGCAACCGCGACACCCAGCGCGGCCCAAGCGGGCGCACGCATGAGATTCAGCGCTTGATCGGCCGCTCTTTGCGTGCGGTGATGAATTTTGAAGCGCTGGGCGAGCGCGAGATCAAGCTCGATTGCGACGTACTGCAGGCCGATGGTGGCACGCGCACCGCAGCGATTACCGGCGCGTATGTCGCGCTCGTCGATGCGTGTCAGAAGCTACTCAAGACCGGCGCGATCAAAAAAGACCCGGTGCATGGGCAAGTGGCGGCGGTCAGTGTCGGCATTTATCAAGGTCAGCCGGTGCTGGATCTGGACTATGTTGAAGACAGCCAGTGCGATACCGACATGAATGTGGTGATGACCGACGCCGGTGGCTTAATTGAAGTGCAAGGCACCGCCGAAGGCCACGCGTTTTCGCGCGCCGAGCTCAATGCCTTGCTGGATTTGGCGGGCATCGGCATCACCCAGCTTTGCGCAGCGCAACGCGCGGCGCTAGGGCGCTAACACGGAGCGGATCATGTTGTTTTTCGGCTTTAATAAGCTCGTGATCGCCAGCGGCAACCCGGGTAAGCTGGCGGAGTTCGATGCACTACTGGCACCGCTAGGCATTCAGGTGATCAGTCAAACCGCATTAGGCATCACCGACCCGCCGGAGACCGGCATCGCGTTTGTCGAAAACGCGCTGATCAAGGCGCGCAACGCGGCCAAATTAAGTGGCATGGCCGCCCTCGCGGACGATTCGGGCCTATGCGTGGACGTGCTGGACGGCGCGCCCGGCTTGATTAGCGCGCACTACGCTGGCGCGCATGGGAATACGTCAGCAAATATTGCGAAATTGCTGGCAGACATGCGTGGCGCACAAAATCGCAGCGCACGATTTATCAGCGTGCTGGTGTTGGTACGCCACGAGTTGGACCCGCTGCCCTTGATTGCGCAGGGCGAATGGCGCGGCGAAATTCTTTCAGCGCCCCGTGGTAGCCATGGTTTTGGCTATGACTCGATATTTTTCGACGTCAGCCTAGGAAAAAGTGCGGCCGAACTGGATTCGAGCGTTAAAAACGTCTGTAGTCATCGCGCCAAAGCTTTGTTTGCGCTGTCGCAACAGTTGCTTTAAGGCGCTACTGCGGCAACAAACCCAAATTCGCCGCCGTCAACGGACTAACCCCCGCCGCACCCAGCGCACGCGGTGTAGTCATCAGCTCGGCATCCGCCGGTAATTCAGCCGCTTGCGATACATGCAACCACATCGCATCGAGCGCGTGATAGGCATACGGCATCAGCGGCACGTAGCGGCTAGCCCAAACCGGCAGCCCAATAAAGGCGTCAAAGTGCTGCGCGTTGTGCACGCGCCAATAGCGCACATTGCGGCCCTGCGATTTGGCGTGTGCGACATAGGGCGCGCTGCTGAAGGCGGCCGGAATTAAACCGTCGTCAAGCCCATGGATCACAATCGTGGCAAGGCCAACCCGCGGCGGTTTTGCTGCCGTCGCTGCGATGCTGGTGTTTACCGTCGTGGCGATTTCGCTTTTGCCCTGCCATAACGCACGCAGACAAAGCAGCCCAGCAAGTGCTGGATCTGCGGCATTTGCCGCAGGCGTTTGCGCGAGCGAATCAGTTATAAAAACCCCTGCGCCAGGTGCGATGCCCGATGCATCACTGCTCCATGCAACGGCCTCGGCTAATGTTGGCGCGCGCGCTTTGCCGTCACTGCCGAGCGCGTGAAAAGCGTAGCCGCAAGGCATGCGGCTGGCATCGCTGCGCGCGTAGGCGGAGGCATAGGTCACCGCCACGGCGCGCCACAAATCAAAGCTGGTGCTGAGCGCACTTGCGCTGAGCGCGACATCGGTCCAGCCCAAGCCTTTGAGGTAGCCATACGCTTCCTCGTACTGTTCCTCCAATGTCGTCGTTTTCAGCCAACCCAACTTATGCAGTGCACCACAACGGCTGGCGCCGACCGGCGATTTCACGCCGCCGGGCCGTGCCAGCAGCACTTTGTCAAACGCAGTAGCGTTCAGCGCGCACGGCAACCAAATCGCGGCTTCGGTGGCGTAATCATAAAGCGGGCGTGCGCCCGTGCTGTCAGCAGCCCAAATATTAGGCGATACCGCGACCACGCCGTCCAGCCAAGGTTCTTCCAATTGCGCCGCACGCAGCACCGCGCCGCCACCGTTGGAAACGCCGACCGCGATGATTTTGGTATTGGCATGGGTAAACGCGCTTTCATTCGGGTACGCAGCACTCAGCGTCGTTAGCGCGAAATCGGCGGCTTGACGCACGTGATTGCCCCAATCGGCTTCAGGGTTATCACCGGAATGCGCGTGTTTTATTGCAATTGGCGCAGCGCCCTCGCCGGAAAATGGCTCGGCGTTAAATTCTGTCGGTTCCCAGCTCATCGCGCCTGTGCCGCTAGGCGTCATACGCTGCGGGTTGCCGGTATCGACATAGCCCGTTCCCGCGCCTTTATCGGTGTAAGCCACGGCACAGCCGCGCGGCAGCCCCCAGCCGCCGGCGAGCGCTATCGCGCCGTAAATGCCGCGCGAGCCGGACGAGGCAGTGACCACCACGCACCTTTTTGCCAAATCAAATGCATCCGGCAATTGCACCAGCACCCGATGCGGCTGCTTTGTCTTCGGCAGAATTGCCAAAGCATGAAATTCGCGCCCCGGCACTGCAGTCAGCGAGCCATAAAATTCGCCGTAACCACCGCCTACGCTCAAATCGGCGATGCCGCGCCAATTGGTCCAAATCGCGCGACGACGCAGCTCTGCAGCACTAGGCTTTTCCGGCGCAACAAAAGCCGGCGCAACCGGATTACGCAGGCCCGCAGCGCCTAAGCCTGCGCTTAAAAGATCATCGCTGCCACGATGCTCAGATGTTTCACTGGCGATTAGCTCAAGAATCATTGGCGCTCCAACGGTGTCAAGTTTGGGGTGGCCAGAGTGTAGGGTGCGCGCGCAGCCGGTGACGGCCAGGCTGACAAACAACAACGTCGTCAATCGCTGGGAAACGGCTAAAAAAGAAAGGTTTTTCATGCCTAGACGATAACAATCCATGCTGGCGTTTGCATTGTACTTTGGTCCACTGCGCCATCAGTTTGATACCACCGGCGACGCGGGTGGCATACCATCAGTGCATGACCCGCTTACTCATCGCTGACGACCACCCGCTGTATCGGCTTGCGCTGGTACAAGCGGTGCGTGGGGTTATGCCAGAGGCAGAACTGAGTGAAGCGCACGATCTGGATGCGGCACGTGCTGCGCTGATCAAATACCCCGATACCGATTTGGTGTTGCTCGATTTGCATATGCCCGGAAGCCACGGGCTAATGGGTTTAGCGGCCTTGCGTGCAGAGCATCCTGGGGTCGCGGTAGTGATGATTTCCGCGCACGATGACGCGATAACGATTCGACGGGCTTTGGCTTATGGCGCTGCGGGCTATCTGACCAAACGCGCCGATTTAACGGAGTTACAAGCCGGTATTCGCGCGGTGTTGGACTGTGAGCAATACGTGCCGCCGAAGTTGCGTGATGCGGTAGCCAGCGCGCGCATTGATGCCAGTGACCGACAAAACGCAGCGCGCCTAGCAAGCCTGAGCCCGCAGCAATTTAAAGTGCTGGTGCGTGTTGCCAATGGGCGTTTGAATAAGCAGATCGCCGATGAGCTCAACATTCAAGAACGCACTGTGAAAGCGCATATGAGCGCGATTTTCGAGAAATTGGCGGTGCGCAATCGCACCCAAGCGGGGGTTTTATTGCGCACGCTGGAGTTGAGTGATCCGGCGCGTTCGTTGGATACCCAGAGTTCCAGTGATGCGAGCGCTTCATAGAGCTAATTCGCATCGGTAGCCGGTATGTAAGGCAGATTTGATTCGCTGGGCATTCGTCACCAAAACCCGCTGCGCTTTAAGAAGGCCGGGGCTTTTAGCTCTCTTTAAAGAGCTAATCTTTCTGGTAGCTCCTCAATTACCGCGCGCTCCAGCGTAAAAACCTTACTCATTCTAAATTCCCGCTTGTTGCTTTCTGCGCTCCACCCAATTTAAGCCACTGCCGCCCGGCCTGAGTCAGACGATATTTTTGCAGGCTGCTTTGGGGTTTGTCGGGCAGGGATCTCTCGATCATGGCTTGTTCCAGCAAGACATTGACCGAAGGGCTAGGTCCGATTTGGACAATGGCGCGGCGCGCAATAGAAACAGTAATTTCTGTGCCAGCGGCTCTGCCCCTGACTCAGACCGTGACTCAGACCGTGACTCAGGCCGTGACTCAGACCGTGACTCAGGCCGTGACTCAGGCCGTGACTATTGAGCATCTGGGCATCTACATCCGCAACCCCCACCACTTCGCCATCGTCATCGAACCCAATGTAAAGATCACCGCCTTTGGCCGAATTGAGAAAGGCAACGACCTCCTTTTTCAACGGCAATGCCATTCAATTCGCAACTTCCGGCGCAATCAAATTCACGCCGGTGAAATAGGATTTATATCGCCGGGTATCGCGCGTCAACAGCGTAAGCCCTGACACCGCAGCATGCGCGCCAATATAAAAATCCGCCAAGACATTGCCCTTGGTTCCACCCTGACGGCGGTAGCGAACAAATGCTTTGCCGGCCAGAAATAGCGCGGGTCTAGGAATTTCGAGTACGACTAGGTCCAAGTCCGTTACGGCTTGATCGAGTGCCTCGACGGTGGAGAATGTCAGCGATAGTTCGGAATAAATTATGGGATTGATTGCCAGCCGATGAATTTTGGCTTGCGCGCGCAGTTGCCGGATGGACCAGTCCGCCCATTGCGGATCATCCTCAAGCACGTCGACGAGCACATTGGTGTCAACGAGCAGCATCAACCCTCACCGCGCAGCATCGCCATTAAATCGTCAGTGCGCCACTTTAAGTCAGCCTTGCCGCGTGCGGCGTCGAAGCGATCCGGCTTCTGGCTTGTATGGACGCCGACTTTGTGAATCACCACATCGCCCTGCGCGTTCACAGCAAAATCCACAGAACAGCCGGGGGTCATGCTTAGGGCGTCACGAATCTGCTTGGGGATGGTGACTTGGCCTTTACTGGTGAGGGTAGTCGACATGGTTTAGCTCCGTTTGTATTACAGTGGTCGTGATTGTAATACTAGGTTGATCTCTATGGCATCAGACTCCTGAACTATTCCGCCGCCGCCAACAAACGCGCCATCATCGATTTCAATGCCAGTGGCTTCAGTGGTTTGTATAACAGCTGACAGCCCGCATCGGCTACCGCATCACGCAGGGCTTCACTTTGATCCGCGGTAATAATCACGCACGGCCGTGGCCCGATACGGGCAATAAGATCTAGCCTAAGCTTTAAACCGGTTAGTTCGCTGTCCAGGTGATAGTCCAATAGCAGCAAATCGGGTGTTGCCGCATCGACCAAACGCAGCGCCTCGGCCGAGGTACGCGCAGCCTGAACTTCGCACTGCCAGGTGCTCAATAGCGCCTGCATTGCGCGCAGTACATCTGCGTCATTGTCCACAACTAAAACGCGGCTACTGGGCGTATGTTCCAGCACTTTTGGCAGCGGAATTGTGGCCACGATTTCCGTTGGCGCGCGCGCCACATTCAGCGCAAATACGGTGCCGACGCCAATGCGCGAGCGCAGGCTAATGCTGTGCCCAAGCAGGTGTGCGATGCGTTCGGCGATCGATAACCCTAAGCCCATGCCCTGCGCGCTGCCATGCCCCAAGCCGCCGTGCCCTAGCCGACGAAACTCCTCAAAAATGACTTTTTGATCGGCGGCTTCAATGCCAACGCCGGTATCCCAAACTTCAATGCGAATGTGATCGTGCAACAAGCGGCAACCCAGTAATACACGCCCGGAGGCGGTGTAGCGCACCGCGTTGGTCAGAAAATTTTGCAGCACCCGACGAAGGAGTTGCGGGTCGCTGCGCACCCAGGCTTGGCTGCCAACACAGCGTAAAATCAAACCCTTCGCTTCGGCAATTACGCGAAACTCGGCGGCCAAATGTTGCAGAAGCTCAGCAATGCAAAAGGCCTGAATTTTCGGCGTCATGCCGCCCGCGTCTAGCTGGGAAATATCGAGCAAGCCCGACAGCAATCCTTCGGCGGAGTTTAGCGCGTGATCAATGTTGTTAATTTCTTGTCGATAGTCTTCATGTTGTAAGCGCTGTGCCAACGCGTGCGTGAATAGATGCGCGGCGTTGAGCGGTTGTGCTAAATCATGACTCACGGCGGCCAGGAAGCGCGACTTGGCGCGATTCGCGCGCTCGGCAATCGTCATCGCACCGGCCAGCTGCGCGGTGCGTTCGGCGACGCGTTGCTCTAGCGATTCGGCGATGGATTTGAGCTCGGTTTCGGCGCGCCTAAAGTCGGTGACGTCGGTAAAGGTGGCGACAAAGCCTCCGCCCGGCATCGGGTTGCCGCGAATCTCCACGACGATTGCCTGCCGTGTCGTCTGTTCGGCCGGATTTGTCTCGAAGTTACGCTCGACCACATAAGGTGTGCCGGCGCGCATGTGGCGCACGCGCTTGTCTACTTCGCTGGCAATGTCTTGCTCGCTCAAGTTTTCAGAGGCTAGACGCCGGCGAATATTGTGGCGAACCAGTTCGCTTATGGGCACGCCCACATGCAGCAAACTAGTCGGATATTCAAACAGTTCGGCGTAGCGGCGGTTCCACGCCATCAGGCGCAAACTGGCATCAACAACGCTGATTCCTTGCGACATATTTTGCAGTGCCGCTTCCAAAACCCGCCGATTAAAACGCAGCGCTTGCGAGGCCTCGCCGACAATTTCCGCCACGCTATCTAAATCGCGCCCCTGCTCACGTCGAGCGGCGTTGAGCAGTAATCTGGCCGATGCAGAGCCCAGCACGGAGGCTAGTTCGCGCTCGATTCGCGCCTCAAGATGCGCCAATGCACGCACCGGGTTGCTTTTGGGCTCGGCGCTATTTTCACTGGCATCGCTGAGTAGGTTTTGCACCTCGGTGGCGGGCAAAAATCGCAGCGCTAAATCCCGCAATGCCGCAATCGATAGTGCGCCACTGCGCAGTGCGGTTGCATTTTCAGGCAGCTTTACCGCAGCGAATGCAGTAACACCCGTGCCGACCAGCAGACTTAACAACACCGCGCGGCCTAGGCGGCTCCAACTCTCCAAGCCGAGCAGCAAATCCGGTGCCAAAATGCTGATGCCGAACGGCCCTTGGCTCAGCCAAACACCACCGCCTGCGGCTTCAACTAACGAGGGCACCAGCAGTGCCCAGGCCCAAATGAGCACGGCACTCAGCAAACCCAACAACACCGCCATTGGCGGCGTTTGTGGGCGCCAAATCGCATATCCCAATGCCGGGGCCAAAGTCGCCAGCGCCGAAAACGACACCGCGCCAATATCGGCCAAGGCATCACTACCGGCAATCGCGCGGCTGTAGCCCCAGGCCAGCAAAACCACGCCTAAGATCCCTACGCGCCGCTGCATCAGCACCGCGCCACGCAAGTCGCCCACCGCTGGCTGCGCCCAAGCACGGCGCACCATCAGCGGCGTAAGCCAGTGGTTGCCAATCATCACGCTCAGCGCCAAGGTCGAGATAATCACCATGCCGGTGGCGGCACTCAGGCCGCCTAAGAATGCAAACAGCGCCAGCGCGTCGTAACCTTGCGACAGCGGCAGTGCCAAAACATACATATCCGATGGCACACCCAGTGGCGCAAGTAACGCATCACCTGCATGTGCCAGCGGCAAAATTGGCAGCGCAATCAGCAGCAAGTACAGGGGAAACAGCCAACGCGCGGTGCGCAAATTCGCCTCATCCCGACATTCAACAACGCCCACATGAAACTGATGTGGCAGCGTTAGCATCGCCAATGCGCCGAGCGCAATCAGTGCCGGAAAACCGCTTGCGCCCTCGTTTTGTAAAGCCAGTGGCAATTGCAGGTTCGCTGCGGCGGGCAATTTCAGGCCGAACCATACGAACGCGCCCAGCGCCAACATCGCGCTCAGTTTTAGTAAGGCTTCTAACGCCATCGCCAGCACCAAACCACGGTTGTGCTCGGCCGCTGAGGCGCGCCGGGTACCAAACAGCATCGCGAATAGCGCCATCGCCAAGGCGACGTACAGCGCACTATCTTGCCACGCGGGCGGTGTCAAATCGGTGGCGCGCGTCAATAAGCCGTAGCTCATCGCCACCGCTTTTAGTTGCAGCGCGATATAGGGAATGATGCCCAGCACCGCGACAAAGGTTACCGCCGCCGCCAGCCAAGAATTCTTACCCAAGCGCGTCGCAATTAAATCCGCCAACGAGGTTGAGTTATTTTCACGCGCTAGCCGCAGCAGTTTGCGCAATACTGCAAAGCCGAAGGCATACAGCAAAATGCTGCCAACAAAAGTCGGTGGAATCGGCCAACCCGAGCGCCTAGCTTGGGTCACGGTGCCGTAAAAGGTCCATGATGTGCAATACACCGCCAGCGAAAGGCTGTAAACCGCAGACCAGTATTTGGCCAAAAAATTGGGGCGTCTCTCGGCCCAAAGCGCTGCTGCAAACAGTAGGCCCAGCCAAAGTAAACCGGCGATTACGACAAAGGTGTCGGTCAACATTCGTGGTCCAAACTCGCGCGCCTTAAGCTAATACCAGAGCCTACTCTAGCGGCGCACCCAATGCCGCACTGGCACGCGCTACCCAACGCGGCTGCACGCCACTGCGGACATCAAAATCCTTACCGGAAAAACCCCACCAATCCCAACAGGCTTTAGGATTCAGTGGAAAGTAGCTCGCCCGCGTTTGTGGGTAGAGCACCACCACCTGCAGCTGATCCGCCCAGCGATTAAATCCAGCATCGCGCACAAACGCCTCACCCACTTTATCCGCGTTTTGTTCGCAGCCATGGAACGCGATCAACAGGCCACAGGCCGGTGCTAGTGGATCGCTGCAAACCTTCGGAACATAGAGATAGCCGCTGCTGGCCAGATACGCATCTGCGCCGTCGATTAGATACGCATCCTGGTTAAAGCTGCGTAATTCCCCCGTTGCCGCTGGTGCTGCATCAAGTGATGGCGCGGCAAATATTTCGCGCATGATTTCGCCTGCAGCATCAAATTTGCAGCTTCCTAAATACGGCGAAACACTTACCCCGCACTCTGTGCCACTGGCTTGCGTAGGAAAGGTATGGGCAAATTTGCGCTCGGCATCCAAGCGTAGCTTCAAGTCCTTTGCCTCAGGCAGGCGCGCCAAAGCAGCATAAAAGTCGTAACTCGCCGTCCCCACCGAACTTGCCACCATCTGATCTAGTGCGCCATGCACAATTAGCACGCGATCACCGTTTAAGCCCGCAATCGGTGCCAAGTGCCGAGTAACACCGCGTTCAACTGCAACCCCCGCCAAGCCTGCGGCATCTGGTGCTGCGGGCGCGCCCTTCATGCAAGTGCTGAGCGCGGTGTCCAGATCACCTTTGGTGCAGCCATACGGCCCGCCCGCCACCAGGCCCGCACCGATTAGGTGATCAGAAAACGCGAGGTGCACCTGGGTCGCCATGTAAGCGCCCGATGACATGCCTGCAACTGCGATGCGGTTGGGGTCAATGTTGAGCTTGGGAAGTTCAGCCACGGGCGCTTTGTGGCACGCGCTCAAGCCCATTAAATTTATACCCAACAACAGTGCGAAAAAGCCGCCCAGGTGTGCTTGCGCAAACGCTGGGCGTAAGTCCGATTGAGACGCGCGCATTAGAAACTGTAGCGCGCGGTCAGGCTAATTTGTCTAGGCGCGCCATAAAAGCCGGTGCGCACGCCGGTCGCTGGAATCACATAGCCAGTGACTAGGTATTTCTTGTCCGTCAAGTTGCTCGCTTGCAACGAAAGCAACCAGTCGCTCGCGGTTTTCCACTGCACACCAGCACTGAGCAAACCATAGCCGTTTTGTTTGATCGGGTTCGTAATTACGCCGGTCACCGGGTCACGCACCACTTCCGTGGTCGCGGTCACATCGCTTTGGGTGGAATAGCTTACTCGATAGCTTAGCTGCCCGCCCACGTTAAGTGGTTGAATATATTCAACATTCAGCGCGCCAGAAAAGTCAGGGGCATTGGTGAATTCTTGGTTACCCGCAATATTTGTGCCTTTGAACAGGTATTCGTCGAATTTGGCGTTGAGCGTGGCGATATTGCCGCTGATAAACCAGTTTTCGCTTGGACGCAGCTGCAGTTCTAACTCTGCACCTGAAACCGTGCCTTTACCCGCATTGGTAAAGTCGGCGCAGAAAGACGCCACGCCGCCCACGTTGCATGAGGTAAATACCGACAGCTGGATGTCTTTGTATTTGTTATGAAAATACGCCAAGTTCAGGAACATGAGTTGGTCTAGGAAGGACATCTTGCTGCCTACTTCCAAGCTATCGACCTGTTCGTCTTCATACGGTTCCTGCGAATTCGGCAACACACTGGCGCGAATGTTATAGCCACCGGATTTGAAGCCGCGTGCGAACAAGCCATATAGCAAAGTTTCTTCGCTTAGCTTGTAGTCCAGCGATATTTTTGGCGACAAGTTGGTGAAGGTTTTTGATTTGTTAAAACCTACCGTCGCTGTTGGCGTGCCAAAACTGTCGTTGGCAAAACTGCGGTTATTTACTAGCGCAGTCTTTTCTTCTTTGGTGTAGCGCAAGCCGCCATTGACGCTAAATTTATCAGTGAAGTCATAAACCCAGTCGCCATAGACCGCGATGCTTTTGGTGTCGACATCACCGCGGGTTTCGCCAAATTGGCCGGCAAAACCTGGACCTGGAGGTGCGGCGAAGAACGGTGGGATATCGGCGCCTTTTAAGAACACGTTTTGCACCAAACCACCGGCCTCGCCTTTGAACCAATACACGCCCAACACGCCACGGTGGTTGCCAGCGGCATCAAAGCTGGCTTGGAATTCTTGGCTTAGCTGATCATCGTTGTAGAACGCTTTGACATCGGTAAGCTGCTGCTGCAGCGTGTCAAAGTCGATATAGGTGGCGGTGTCGGACTTGCGTTTCGCGGTCACCGATTTGAGCAGCCAATTGTCATTGATCTGCCAATTGGCAATGATCGAAGCGCCGCTCAAGGTGGTCTCATTGACGTTTGGCATGCCATTGCGGACATCGTAGCGATCAGTTAGCGGCAATTGATCAGGATTTGTTGGATCGCGAAAATTGGTGCTGAGCATTTGCGCGCCGCGCACGCCTGAGGCATCTTTGCTGTAGTCCAAGCTAAAGCGGATATCGAAACTGCTGTCATTGGCAAAATAGCCTGCGCTGTAGCGCACCGCTTGAATATCTTTGTCGCTGACATCTTCACCAGTCACAATATTTTCGCCAAAGCCGTCGCGATTGAGGCTGGCGGCGGCAATTCGCATGCGCACGTTTTCACCGACCGGGCCGCCGACTGCGCCGTTAAAATCTCTCTGGCTGTAGCTGCCGATACCGATCTGCGCCGAGCCTTCTAATTCCGTCGGCAAGTCGCGCGAAATATATTTGATCGCACCGCCAATAGTGTTTTTGCCATACAGCGTTCCTTGCGGCCCGCGCAATACTTCTAAGCGCCCGATATCGAACACGTCTAGCAAGCCGCCCTGTGGCCGGGCAATGTAAACATCATCCAAATACAGTCCAACGCCCGGATCCACGCCC
This sequence comes from Rhodanobacteraceae bacterium, assembly GCA_043750875.1. Taxonomy (GTDB): domain Bacteria; phylum Pseudomonadota; class Gammaproteobacteria; order Xanthomonadales; family SZUA-5; genus JANNYA01. The sequence continues at coordinate 1,220 of JAYVAQ010000479.1, read as the reverse complement.
CAGAGCGGATCAGACTGACCCACGCCGCGAATATAGGCAGTGATCGTGCTGTTCGAGCCGCGCGCGGCATAAATGGTTAAGTTAGGAACCTGCGCATCTAGATCGCCTAAATCACGCACGTTGAGTTTGTCGATGGTTTCTGGCGTAAACGCAGTGACCGCGACTGGCACATCTTGTAAGGTTTCTTCCCGACGCCGCGCGGTCACTTTAATCTCATCCAAAGTCACATCGCTACTTTCATTGGCTTGCTCTGCGTCCTGCGCAAAGGCCTTAGAGGTGCCGCTGAAAAATGGCGCACCTACGAGGAGCGATAGGCCAATGGCTAGGCTCAGTTGATTGCGGGTCATGGTTCTACCTTCGTTGATGGCTTGGAAATTGGCATCAGCATAAAGTGCCGCCCCAGGGTTGCACACTTGTACCTTGGTACGATGGCGGCACGGCGCGTGTCAAATAAACTGAGCGCTTGCACTTTACGTAGGTCCATCGCGAATGACTTTCCTGATCGTGCTCGCGGCACTGAGCTTTCTCATGTTCGTCGCGTATCGCGGCTACAGCGTGATTATCTTTGCGCCGATTGCAGCGATGGCTGCGGTGTTGTTGACCGATCCAAGCTTGGTGGCACCAATGTTTACCGGCTTGTTTATGGACAAGATGGTCGGCTTTCTTAAGCTGTATTTCCCAGTGTTTTTGTTGGGTGCAATTTTTGGCAAGTTGATCGAGATTTCCGGATTTTCCAAATCAATCGTGGCGGCCAGCATTCGTCTTTTCGGCCCGCAGCGCGCGATGCTGTCGATCGTTGCCGTGTGTGCTTTGCTGACTTACGGCGGCGTGTCGCTGTTTGTCGTGGTGTTTGCGGTCTATCCATTTGCGGCCGAGCTGTTTCGCCAAAATGACATCCCAAAACGCTTGATTCCCGGCACGATCGCCTTGGGCGCATTTACTTTTACGATGGATGCTTTGCCCGGCACGCCGCAGATTCAAAACATTATCCCAGCGGCATTTTTTGGCACCAATGCCTGGGCCGCGCCGATTCTTGGCAGCCTAGGCGGCGTGATTATTTTTATTGCGGGCATGAGCTATTTGGAATGGCGGCGGCGCTGTGCTGTGGCAGTCGGTGAAGGTTATGGTAGCAACCTAATTAATGAGCCGGCCGCATTTTCTGGTGAAAAATTGGCGCACCCGTTGATCGCTTTGCTACCGCTTTTTCTCGTCGGTGTTTC
>JAYVAQ010000478.1:0-12629 GCA_043750875.1 Rhodanobacteraceae bacterium | reverse complement strand
AGCTAAGCGAATTTAGATTTTGGCTCTACTCGATGTTTTTGCGACTTTGTTCCCAAAAGTTGCGGAAATGCGGAGGTGCGCGTTCGGAAGAAAACTGGGCGAATTTAGATTTTGGCTCTACTCGATGTTGATTCGACTTTGTTCCCCCATAGGTTGACACCCCTTCAACATTACAGTAAACATATGTTCACTCAATCTTCGGGTGTGGCTATGTCTGCTGTAACGATTACAAATTTTCTTCAATCCAGTTGGTTACGGCCATTCAATGATCCGGCGTTAATTCAAGGCACGGCGCGGGCATTGAATCCATTGCACCAATCGTGCGGCATTGGCGCGCGGGTCATCGAAGTAATCACGGAGACGCCAGACTGTAAAACCTTTGTGTTACAGACCAACCGTCGCTGGCCGGGTAAACGTTGGCCGGGGCATTTTGCCGGTCAACACACAATGCTGACGTTGCCCATTGACGGCCGAAAGCTATCCCGCACTTTCAGTATTGCAACACCCGCAAACGCCACCGGCCGTCTCGCAATTACCGTCAAGCGCGCCCGCAATAATGCCAAGCGCATTAGCGTTAGCAATTGGATGTTTGAGCATTTAAGCGTTGGGGAAATCGTGCAACTTAGCGCCCCAGAGGGCGATTGTTTCCTGAAAAATCAAATTGTTCCGAAATTATTATTGTTAAGTGCGGGCAGCGGCATCACGCCAGTAATGGCGATCTTACGCCAGCTTCACAGCTCGGCCAGAACCGATGCTTCAATTACTTTCCTACATATCTGCCGCAGCGAATCAGACTTAATATTCGCCAATGAACTACGTGCCTTCGCCGCCCGCTGGCCCGCACTTCGCTTGATCGTGCATTTCTCCAGCACCGAGGGGCGGTTTGCACCCGCACAGCTGACTGAGCTGGTGCCTGATCTGAGTCAGCATGAGGTGTATTTGTGTGGCCCCAATGACTTTGCCGTGAACGCACACGCTGCATTGCGCGAAGCCGGTGTGCAGCACGCAATTCACCAGGAAAGCTTCGGCGGGTTTACTGTCGCCGCTTGCGATCCCACAGACATTGACCAACAACAACACGCAGTTTCATTCAATAATAATAAACAGTCGTTTACTGTATCCGTACAAACGAATTTGTTGGAAGCCCTGGAAACTGCCGGGCTGAATCCGGCATTTGGCTGTCGTATTGGTATCTGCAAAACCTGCCAGTGCGTCAAGCGTTCGGGCGTAGTGAAAAATTTGCGCACCGGTGAAATCAGCGACGCCCCGAATGAGCTGATCCAGCTGTGTATCTCGGCGGCGCGCTCACCACTTGAATTGACAATTTAGTCCAAACCCGCTTTTACTGGAGCTAGAACATGGCAAAGACGCATTTAACTTCTGAACAATTGGACGCCTTTGGCGCCGAGCTCGATCAATTACGCAGCGAGGTTGCCGCCGATCTGGGCGCACGCGATGCCAGTCACGTGCGCAAAATGTTGCAGCGTTCACGTGTCAGTGCCGCCGCCGGCCGCGCCTTGCTGATGTTTGGCTTTGATCCGATCACCTGGATCGTGGGTGTAGTTGCACTTGCTAAAGCAAAGATATTGGAAAACATGGAGGTCGGGCACAACGTTTTGCACGGTCAATATGATTGGATGAACGACCCGGCGCTAAATTCCAAAACCTATGAATGGGATATTGCGTGCCACTCAGAAAATTGGAAGCAAACTCACAATATTGAACATCACAGCCACACCAATGTGTTGGGCTTAGATGATGATTATGGCTACGGCCTGTTGCGCCTTGCGCCAGAGCAACGTTGGCGCCCGATGCATTTATTGCAACCGATCTGGTGCTTTCTGCTGATGGTGTATTTCCAATGGGGTGTGGCGATTCAAGACATTAAGCTAGGACGTTTTTTCAAAGGCCGCATGACGATGCGTGAATTACGCACACGGGCCAAGCCATTTTTGAAAAAATCTTCGCGCCAGCTTTTTAAAGACTATGTGCTGTTTCCAGTCATCGGCTTTTTCAATTGGCCGCGCATTTTGCTTGGCAATATTGCGGCGAATATCATTCGCAATATTTGGACCAACGTGATTATTTTTTGCGGTCATTTTACTGAGCACGCACAAGTCTATTCCAAAGCAGAAGTGGCTCAAGAGTCGCGCGGCGGCTGGTATTTACGGCAAATGCAGGGCTCCAGCAATTTGTTGGGAAGCCGATACTTTTATCTGATGACCGGGCATCTGAGCCACCAAATTGAGCACCACTTATTCCCCGACATTCCAGCACCACGCTACATTGAGCTTGCGCCTAAGGTGAAAGCGATTTGCGAAAAATACGGCGTGCACTACAACGCCGCAGGTTTTTTTCAGCAATATTTGAGCGTTATGAAACGGGTGTTTGTATTCGCTTGGCCGAGCAAGATAGTGACGCCGGTAGTGGTGGAGGGCTGAGTTTTAGCGGTGACTAGATCCAATCCAAAATGACTACTATTCAGCAACCTCACGTCGTTTCTGGGTACGGCCCTGAAGGCCCTAATGTTTATAGCCCAGCCTCAAGTTGTTTGTGGGTACGGCCCCGAAGGGGCCCAATGTTATAGCCCAGGGCAGCGCCCTGGGTCATGCAGCGACCACGATTTAGAGCCCTGTAAGGGCGAAATGCCTGTCGCATTTCGCCCTGACAGGGCTCCAAATTCAAATACGTTCTTACCCAGGGCGTTGCCCTGGGCTGTAACATTTAGCCCCGTTGGGGCTGGGCTGTAACATTTAGCCCCGTTGGGGCTTATAAGGACTAGCGTTTCTTTCGTACGCGTTGCCAGTAATCTTTTTCGTTAACCCCGAGCCGAACGCGCAAAATCAAAATCCGCCGCATCGGATGCAGGTGCCAAGACATCACTGGCGACAAAATCCACCCGCAAAGAGCGCAGCTGATCCAATTCAATGCGGGATTTGACGCCGGGCACAATGCTGACTGAGCCGCGCTCGCGCACACGCCGCAGCAGCTGCAGCCAAGCGGCATCACGCTCTGCCAAGGCGACACCTTCCTCGCCTTGGCCATCTTCGAACTCGGCGTAGCTGGATTCGCCTGGGCGCTCTTGCATAATCGCAAAATCATAGTGCAGGGTAGCAATCATGGTTTGCTGCTGTGAATCCAATGAATTCAGCAGTAAACCTACGCGCATTCCTAAACTGTGCAGCTCGCTCAACCGGTGTTGCCATGCGCCGGGGTGCGTAAACGCGGCATTGATTTCGACATAAACGCTGATGCCACTGCCAGAAAGTTTGAGGCTGTTGAGCTGCTGCGCAAGCCACGAGCAAATTGCGCCATCGGTGACACTTTCCACGCCGATTTGCACGAAAAGACGCACTTGCCGCCCGCGTTTTAGCTCTTCACTGCGCCGGGTCAGTGCGGCCAATAAAATGCGTCGATCAAACGCGGCGATATGGCCAGCCGCACGCGCTTGTGCCGCCGCCTGCGCGTAGCTGGCAAGGCCAGCATCGTGGGTTGCCTCGTTGCGAGTGCCATCGGCACCCTGCCACCAAAAATTCGCTAAATATTGTCCCTGCAGCTTTCCTGACGCACATAGCAACGGCTGCAAGGTCAGCAAAATTGGCACATCAGCGCGCGCGGCTTTATTGCTTGGATTAATCAACTCCACTGTGCTTGATGAACGCACTTGGTTGCCGCCGCTTTCCTTCAGCGACCGCGCCGCATGACGCGCCAAGTGCAGCGCGTGTTCAGCGCCTTTTTGCTGCGCTAGATGCTCACCCTGCGGACGTATCCACGCCACACTCGCGGTAAGCTTTTCCGCGCCGTTACCCAAATCTATGCGTGCTTGTTCGACACTACGGCGCAGCTTCTCGGCGAGTTCATCCAATTGAATTTCCGCCGCCGCGCGGTCGCTACCGGTGCGCACTGCCAGCAAATACTGGCCGTCTTGAAAATATGCCAGAAGCTCTTTGCTTTTAAGTCTAGGCCGCAATAAAGCTGCGATCCCCGCATCAAGCTGATCAAACGCCGAAACCGGATAGCTAGCGCCTAATGCATCTATTTGATCAATCAACAGAAATATCAGCGCTAGCTCCGGCTGGCGCGCGTATTCTACTAAGAACTCACTGCGGCTCAGCATGCCCGAATGGCTTTTCGGGCTAGCGCCAGTTTGGCGCAAATGACTCAAGCGCTCTAATCGCGCCACCACCACACTTAATAAATGCCGTTGTTTGACCGGCTCAATCAGATATTCGTCCGCACCCGCCGCAATGGCGCGTTCCCGCTGCGATAAGCTGTTCAGCCCAGAAAACAGCACCACCGGCAAGTGCGCGTGGCGTGCGTGGCGGCGTAATTCCGTCACCAAGCGCAGTGCCTCGTCTTGCTTGACCGACGCATCGATCAACAGCACCTCGGGGGCATAGTCCAAACACGCGGCCAGTGCCCCAATTGCGTTCGGCTCAATCCGGGTTGCGACATTCGCGGTCATCAGCCAGCGCGCGCATTCTTCGCTAAAGTTTTGATTGTGCGTGCAAAGCAGCGCGCGATGCGCCACTTCGACTGCGGTTTTCGGGGTTTTCAGCGCGAGCACCGCACTCACTTCCAAAACATCCACCGGTTCTTCGAAATAGCCAACCGCGCCGTTGCGATTCGCGAGCAGGCGTCGACCTAGATCACGCCGATCCGAAATAACCACAACGGCCGCATCAACTTCTGCGGTGCCTGGACGTGCTTTGAGTGCACTGAGCTGACGACTGATGCCATTAAGAAAGCGCGCATCCGCGATTACCGCACCTGGCATGGTTTGCAGCAGTAGTTGTTCCAACGCTTGCGTAGTCGAGAGCTCCAAAATACGATGGCCGCGTTCTTTCAATGCGTCAATTAAGCCTGCCGCTAAATCCGTATCCGCGCGCAGCACCACGACGGTATTGGCGTCGGTTAAGCGTGCGACTAATGCTTTTGCGACGGGCTTTTCTGACGCAACTGCAGCCGGTGCTGCGGGAAGCGGCTGCGCGGCGACATGAGCTGCGGCAACCACGACATCGTTCGCCGCATTCGCTAATAAAAACCCAGGCAGCGAGGGGCCTAAATCAACGGCTAGCACGCTACTTGTCAACGCTGAAACCGCCGCTTCTATGGCACGTGCTTGATCTGGTTGTGGCTTAAGCGCGGAACCGCTGTCACCCATGACGCCGAGGCCGGTAACAAACGGCACCAGCATCAGCTCTAAATCGTTTGAACGTTTGCGCAAACTTGCGAGCCGCAAGCGATCGCAGCCTTTAATCAATTGCCGCAGCGCCAACAGCAATGGCCGCAACTGCGCGCTGGACCAGCCTGCGCGCATCAACGCTTGCCAGGCTTGAGCTAGGCCCAGTGCACTCTGGCGCAACTCGCGTGAGGCGCGCTCAAAATCAGCTTTCTGCGGCTCGGCGGCCGCAATCACGCGCACATCTCGCAATCAGCTGTTTTGCAATCATTCCTTACCATGGAGCACCCCATCGTTAACCAAGCAAAGCGAATATCAAAGCGACCCCATAGTCTCAGGTTCTGAAGTAGGCGACAATGCCGCAAAACGTCCTTGCTGCCTCGGCTGCACGAACTAATCCAACAATTAAGCAATTTCGGAATGGGCAGCACGAAACTGAATCGAATTGTCGTCCAACACTTAGATGGCGCACGCAAGGGCGAGCTTGAAACGTTTGTACAAACGACCGTAAGTATCGGCCGTTCGGGCGACTGTGATCTGGTATTTGTCAATGAAAAATCGACATCGATCTATCACGCCGTGTTGCGGCAAAAGGACGACAACGTCGAACTGCTGGACACCCAAAGTACCAACGGTACGTTTCTTAATGACGTTCGAGTCGAGCGCGCTGTACTTAAAGATGGTGACATTGTGCGTTTTGGTGTGCTCGGGCCGAAGGTTAAAATCTGCCTGATTGCGGGTCTGGATGCGCCAGCACCCACAAGCTCGCCTCTGCCTTCGCCCGGGCCTTTGCCCGTACCGACAAGCGCGAACGCGAACCCCGTGCCAGCATTCCTGGACGAAACCGACGACGCGCCAAATCCACCGTCGAGTAATTGGGGCGTGGTACGCACCGCATTAATGTTTTATGCGGGTGGTTCTGTCGCTGCGATTGGCGTCGTCAACACGGTCATTGATCTTTATCAGCTCGACGTGCGCTGGTTTACCGTGTTTTTAATTTTTATGGGCGGTGGCCTTGTGTCCACGGTCGTCGAAGCGTGGTATCGCGGCACGCCGGGCACGCAGAAGATTCGCTGGTGGGAAGTGCTTTTACACTTAGGTTTATTGTTTTTGTGCGTTGGTGTTGCCTTAATGATTTTTCGTTGATGGATTTGTAGAACAGTTTGGCCCACACTTTTAAAATTTTTTAACTAAGGCTCCATCGATGAACGACCAAAAGAACCAAACGCCCGAACACCCAAGCGCATTCAGTTCAGCCGGGCTAAGTTCAGCCGAGGCACAGTTTTATCGACGCCACTACGACAATGAATACTTCCATAGTACCGAATTCGATTTTGATACTTTCTTAAAATCAAACTCAGTTGCAGAGACAAGTTTTGGCAAACATGGTCGATACAGCCTGGTAGCGGAGGTTTTAAACGCAAAGCCAGTAGAGAAGTTGTTAGAGCTAGGCTGTGGTTGGGGGGAAAACTGCGCGCACATGCTTCACTACGCAACTGAGGTGACCGGCGTAGACATTGTGTTACCCAAATGGGCTAAGAACGGAATTAAACCGAATTTGACATTGATAGAAGCGAACGCTAACGAACAACTACCTTTCGCAGCGGCTAGTTTCGACGCGATTATTGGGATGATGGTCGTTGAACATCTTTTTGATCCGTTCAAAGTGATCGCTGAACTACGTCGACTGATTAAGCCCGACGGTGTTGTTATTTTAAATTTGCCGTTAGTAACTTCATGGAAAAATCGTCTGCGCCTATTATTTGGTCGATTACCGCTCACTACCGCGGCGGGTTGGTTTGAACAACGCGAGTGGGATGGCGGCCACCTACATTATTTCTCGTGGCCTATGATTGTTAAGTTGATGGACACCGCAGGCTTCGAAGTTACACACTTTAGAGCTGTTGGCAAAATGTCCGGCCTCAAAACAGCATTTCTGGGAATCCTTGCAGGCGAAGTCACCTTCGCCGCACGGGTAGTTCGCTGAGTTTTTTGCGCAGCTAGTTTTGCTTCAACGCTATTTATTTGCCGAGTCAGTGTCCCGAGGCTTGTTTGCTTCTTTGATGCTTCGCACCACTTTCACATGTAGCTCCTGCAACTGCTTTTCCGGCACTTCCGACGGCGCTGAGGTCAATGGGCATTGCGCCGAGGCGGTTTTCGGGAACGCGATCACTTCGCGAATAGATTCCACACCCGCAATCAATGCCGCAATGCGATCAATGCCAAAAGCAATCCCGCCGTGCGGTGGGCAGCCGTATTTCAATGCGTCCAGTAAGAAGCCAAACTTGATCTGCGCTTCTTCTTTACTGATGCCAAGCAAGTCAAACACTGCTGACTGCAATTCTGGCCGGTGAATCCGAATCGAGCCGCCGCCAATTTCCGAGCCATTGAGTACGCAATCGTAGCCACGGCTCAAACTTGCACCTGGATTGGCTTTTAAAGCTTCTGCCGAATCAATGCTTGGCGCGGTAAACGGGTGGTGCAAACTGACCCAGCGCGCGTTGTCGGCGTCGTAATCAAACATCGGGAAGTCCACTACCCACAGCGGCGCCCAGCCGGCTTGGGTCAGTTTCAAATCTTTACCCACCTGCAAACGTAGCGCGCCCATGTAGTCACTAACGGTTTGGTAGGGGCCGGCACCGAAGAAAAGTACGTCGCCGGTTTTTGCATCAACCGCTTGCAAGATTCCGTTTAGCGCCTCGTCGTTCAAGAATTTCACGATTGGGCTGGTCATGCCTTCGCGGCCTTTGGCCAAATCATCGACACGAATCCAGGCCAAACCTTTGGCACCGTATTTCGCGACAAAGGGCGTGTATTCATCAATTTGTTTGCGGCTCAAACTAGCGCCACCCGGCGCTTTCAGCACGCACACGCGCCCTGACGGATCATTTGCCGGGCCGGAAAACACTTTAAATTCAACGCTCTTCACATGCTCGGCAACGTCGACCAACTCCATAGGATTACGTAGATCAGGCTTGTCCGAGCCGTAGCGGCGCATTGCTTCGCTATAGCTCATGCGCGGAAAAGGTTGCGGCAAGTCAATCTGGGCGACGTCGCTAAAAACATGGCGCACCATGCCTTCAACCAAATCTTGCACATCGCGCTCACGAACGAACGCCATTTCAATATCAAGCTGGGTAAATTCTGGCTGGCGATCCGCACGCAAATCTTCATCGCGGAAACAGCGCGCAATTTGATAGTAACGATCCATGCCGGCCATCATCAGCAATTGCTTAAATAGCTGCGGGCTTTGCGGCAAGGCATAAAACTCGCCTTCATTCACGCGCGAAGGCACCAAATAGTCGCGCGCGCCTTCCGGCGTGGCTTTGGTCAAAATCGGGGTTTCGATATCTTGAAAGCCACGCGCGTCTAAAAACTTCCGAATAGATTGCGTCAACTTGGTACGCATGCGCATGGTGCGCTGCATCGCCGGACGACGTAAGTCTAAGTAGCGATAACGCAGCCGGGTTTCTTCATTCGGCACTTCGTCGAGCATGAACGGCAAGGGTGCGGCGGCATTGAGCACCTCCACTTCGGTGGCAAAAACCTCAATGCGACCGGTTGGCATTTTTTCGTTGATTGCCGCCGCATCGCGCGCACGAACACGGCCAGTAATGCGCAGGCAGTACTCATACTTTACGGCTTCAGCGTTCTTAAATGCCGCAGCTTGGTCAGGCTCGACGACCACCTGCACAATGCCCTCGTGATCACGCAAATCAATAAAAATGACTTGACCATGATCGCGTCTGGTATCGGCCCAGCCGCACAACGTTACCGTCTGACCGATCACCGACTCATTCACTGAGCCACAATAATGCGTGCGCATGGCGCGTCCTTGCTTAAAATCGAATGCGCGGATGCTAATGGCTAACGCCCTGTTACGGCAAACAAGTTTCCGTTGAATTGGCTTGCATGATCAAGGCGGCATTAAGGGCTGGAACAGGCAAATTCGTGCGCTTGCGTTGACACCATTCGTAACCAAAAACGACGCGTTCATCGGAATTTTGTCAAAAACAACCGAATTTACGCCCTATTTAGTAGGTAAATCGTCGCTTGAACCGCATTTTCTGCACGCGCTCGCAAACAATGTGACAGACTTGCATCATTGTCGGCAAGCAAAACGCCCATGTCTTATAACGAACCCTACCAAAGTTACCCGGCCCAACGCACAAAAACGGTATTAGTGATTGAATCAGAGCTTGCACCGTTGGTGCGACGCCGTCCGATTGAAGTGTTGCGCGGAATTGACATGCGCGGTGATTGGCTGTTTGGCATCGAATTGCGCCAAATCAACACATTGACACTCGCTAAGGTGCGTGCGCTTGCACCGGATGGCACTACGATTGAGATTGCCTCTTGCGCGCTAAGCGAATGGCCAACGACGGTGGAGCTGCGCCATTTCATTCAAGCGCTGGGTACGTCCGAGTTGGGTGTGCTTACGGTGAAGTTTGATGGCCCGGCAACGCAAGATGAAGAAACACTGGAACTCGATACGGTGCCGTTCAAGCTTATGGAGTTTCGCTCCTATGCCCCAGAAGGACGTGAGCTGATTGCGCCTTGGGTCACGCTGGCGTTGACCGCTTAAATAACACTGCTTTTTCGATGCGCACTTATACTTTTTTTTACGCCACGGTAGTTTGTTGCACGTTTATTTTGTACGGTCCGCTCGCTCTGTGTAGCTCGGAGAGCGTAGTCACGCCTGCGAACACGCGAGCAATACTGTCCGAATTGGAATCAGCGCCCGATCTAAGCGTACCAGCCAAAAAATTGGCGCAATCGCCAGTATCCCCGCTCAGCGCACGTAAACTGCTGAAAATTTATGAGTACTGCGGTTTCTTTGCAGGCCCGAAAACGCGTAAAGAATGGATGGATTTATTCCGACCGTCGGTAAAGACCGACGACAGGTTTGGTGCGCGTCGCATCGAACTGGCCAATGCCAGCTACAGCCGATGTGAGGCATTGTTGAAATCAACTCCCGACGTGTTTGAAGTGCGTGCGCGCTGGTTAAAACAGGCGGCGGCGGGCGGCGATATCGTTGCGAAACTAATGTTGCGCCAACTCACCAGCCCCACGGAAGCCACCATCGCGGCTTTTGAAAGCGAATTGAAGACAGCACTAAATTCATCTGACCCAGAAGCTATTTGGGAAGCGGGGCGCGCAATCAGCCTTGCTGGCTTTGGCTGGGGCAATCTGAGCAAAAATCCCTGGCCGGATAAGGAGATGGACAGTTTACGCGCGGTATTTCAACTCGCGGCGTGTGAGTTGGGTATGCCCTGTGGCCCGCAATCAAATTTGATGACCAATTTCTGCATTCGTGGCACCTGCGAGGCAGAATCCTATGCGGAGTGGCTACCAACGTTTTTAAGCGCAGGGCAATATCAAGCGGTAAAGGCTGAATTGCCGCGCGTAGTGGTTGAAATTAAGGCCGGGCGCGGCGCGAAACTCATTTTTCACTGAGCTTTCAAATCTACCCGCACCAGCGCACCGATTGCTGGGTGATCAAAGTAAAGCGTTTCTTCAAAATGTGCCGGCCGATTCGCACGCATTCGAAAACGCTGACTCGACGCGATACTTGACTGAGTAGCAACGCTGTTAATTTGCGCACCGTCGAGCTGTAGCTCAAGCTTCAAGCCCAGCGGCTTTCCCGGCGTTAAAAGCAAACGGCCGCTGAGTTTTTCTGAGTCTGTGTTATCACCGCCAACCGGTTGCAATGAAACCCAGCGGGCATCGGACAAATTTTGTCGCCACGCAGTAAACAGCAGCGGTTTCAGGTCGCTGCTGGCTTGGATTCTTGCCATCGCTCCACCTAGGCGGCGTTGGCCGGGCTCAATCTCGTTGTAATGTGCACTCGCATCAGAACTGTTGCGCAAAATTGCTTGCCCGACACTGGATGCCGGTGCCTGGCCGGGCTTTAGCTCGGAACCAGCGCCTTTGCCTGGGAATCTAAAAACCAAGACCTCGATTTGCACTGTTTCACTGCTGCTGGGGAGTGCATCAAGGTCATCTTCCTGAGCGGCGACCACGGATGTAAGTGCGAAATTGCATATGACAATTAAAATCAAACGAAACAACATGATGATTTCCGTAAAAATAGGATTCGGTGAACGAGAAAAATCTTAGCAAATGCTTAGTTGAATAACGCTACGTCCGTGTCGCAAGGGCTAAGCGCAAACGACTGGCAAAAGCCTCTGGCGGTAACGCTGGGGCGTAGCGAAAACCCTGTCCAAATACGCATCCTAGGTCAATTAAAATTTGCATTTGGCTTGCACGTTCTACACCCTCGCAAACCACACTCATGTTTAAATCACGGGCAAATTGACACATCGTTTTAACCAGCGCGCGATTGCGTTCGTTGGACTCAATATCTTCAATGAAGCCTCGGTCGATCTTTAGGCCATCAAATGCTGCTTGGGTGAAGGAAACCAGCGACGAATATCCGGTACCAAAATCATCCACTAGCAGGCGCACACCCAGTGCCTTGAGTTCGCGCAGAATCACCAACGTTTCGGTATAGTTTCCGCGAAATACGGTTTCAGTTATTTCCAATTGCAATTCGCTCGGGTGTACGCCGGTACGACGCAGTAAATCCCCCAGTGATCCAGGAAAGCCCCGGCTGGCAAATAAGCGATCCGAAATATTTACACTCACCGAGGTCGGTGCGACACCCGCAAACTCGCGTTGCCAAAGCGTCAACTGGCGGCAGGATTGATCAATAACGCACCAATCAATGCCTATTAACAGCCCAGACTCTTCCGCAACGGCGATAAATTCGCCCGGCAACAGCAAACCACGCAAGGGATGCTGCCAACGTGTGAGCGCCTCAGCACCAGCGATTCTGCCGCTTTCCAACTCCACAATCGGTTGGTAGTAGGTGACAAATTCACCGCGTTCGAGTGCGAATCGCAGGTCCGTTTCTAACTGTAAGCGTGATTGTGCCGCGCGATGCATGGCGCCATCAAAAAGTTCGTACCGACTTTTGCCCAGCGCTTTCGCACGATACATTGCCGTATCAGCATCGCGCATCACATGCTGCGCATCTTTATAGCTGGAATCCATCCGCGAAATGCCAATCGAGGCGGAAGCAAAAATTTGCTGCCCGCGCACCAGAAAAGGCTGACTTAGCGCACTCAATACGCCTTCCGCGATTTCAGTTGACACCGCTTGCGGCATTGGTGATCGGGTGACGAGGGCAAACTCGTCACCACCGTAGCGCGATAGCACCAAATCATGCGGCAGCGTTTTTATCATGCGATCACAGATCATCACCAGCAACTCGTCACCAGCCGCGTGCCCAAGGCTGTCGTTAACGACTTTGAAGCCATCCAGATCCAACAGCAATACCCAGTAAGCTTCGTCGGTGGAGTGACCGATCTGGCGTTGGGTGGGGTGGCGCAAGCGTTCAAAATATTCGGCCAAAATCGCCTCGAACCTTGAGCGGTTTGGTAAC
>JAYVAQ010000477.1:0-6809 GCA_043750875.1 Rhodanobacteraceae bacterium | reverse complement strand
GTAAGGCGCAATAAATCGCCCGAGATACCTCAAACGACATTTGCTTTTGTTCCGAGTATATTAATTGTAACTACTCCCACGCCCACTTCCGTTGACAAGCGTCAGCAGGAATCGGTGGTTGGTGTTTTTGGGAATGCGTTTCAATCCTCAAAACCTGAGCCGAATACCGGCGTACGTGGATCGCTGACCGTTTTTGAGACCGACTGCGACAAGCCGTTAGTCAAAGTTAACGTACTGCTTAATCGCCACAATTCACCCAACGGCACGCCCTGATAACCGATAACGCCAGTGAACATATCAGGCGCGCTGCGTGTCAAGGTAATTGCTCGCACCACGTTGGCGTCGGTTAAAAGCTGGACCGCCAGTGTCGATGGCAGTGATAGCGAAACCTCCGACGTAATTACCCTGATAGTCGCTGCGCTGATTTTAGGGTCAAATTCAAGCTGGGGCGCGTTGAAAAGCGTCGCTCCGGAAACAGTGAGTCCAGATGCAATGGCCCTTGGCAAGTTGATCCGGATTTCGAACGCCTCATTCGGCGCAGATTGCGTTTCCCAAATCAAATTATTCGTGCGCACATCAGGGATTATTACTTCACCCGAGGATACGCGAATCAATCGCGCGCCTTGCCAAGCGTCGATTTCACCAAATAGGTTAATAAAAATCGAGCCGCTGGATCCGCTCACAAAAGGAAATGTGTTGTTGCCCTCGGCCCCATAGACAACGCGTACCAACGCAGTGCTGCCGTCGTCGTTGTCGCGTTGATCATTTGGCGGCTCGCTAGTTGCTGTAGCAACGCTTGCGTCAAAATCACCGCGCAAAGCGCGCAAGGTTGCTGCAGCGCCGTCCGGTAGGTGATTGCCGTGCATCGAAGTCAAATCCACAGGCGCGATGCGCACCTTCGGCGGGGCATATCGAACCGCGCTTGCGCGAGTGATAATGCCATCACCGGGACTGTTGGCTTGGCACCCGCCGTTAGTAAAACGTGTGGAGCCGAACGTAATAACCCTATCAGCGCGCATGCTTGAAAATGGATATTGTTGCAAAAAGGCTGCCGCTCCTTCCCGAGTGGCCCGCGCTCGCGATCCTGATTCCAGCATCCAATCTGTGAACCGCTGACTGACAACTGTAGGTAGGCCGATCAACGCCGCAAGCTCTGGCACTAAGGTAGACAACAACTCTGTACAACGCGTGCCGCCATAAGGCACATTCAATGCGACGAAACGTCCCACGATGGGCTTGTCGGTTGGCGTGAGTCGCGCACGCGTCGCCAGATATGCATTTACTATTTGCCCGGTAAACGCTTCTGCGACGATGTGAAAGCGCCCAGCCGAAGTTGTATTCAGAATGGCGTCGGTTTTATTTTGTAGAGATGTTGCCAGTTGGTTTATTTCCGCTGCAGACGTGCACGGTAGGTAAAGGCACGACCCTTCGGCGTTGACCGTAGCTGTCTCCCAGCCTGGGAACGTGGCCTGCAGCGCATCTCTTAGCGGGATCGGATTGCCAATTTCTACCGCAGTTCGCATTATGATCACGAACGGAGGAACCACTGTTTTGGTTGTTGTCGCCGTTTTTGGGTCATAGCCGTCCACTTCCAATCGCACGTCAATTGGCCATGGATCGGTATTTGCAACGGCACCAGTAAACGCTATCTGGTCAAGGTCAAGCGGCACCGTGATGCTGGACGAGCTGAGTGCCGGAATCGTAACTGGCAATGACACGGTGCCACCAGCAACTAGCCGCGACGTTACGCGCAAGGTCCCATTGATCATTTGACTAGCGTTTGATCCAAACCCAACCGCGAGTCGAGCGACATCACCCTCGCGCAAAGGTGAGTTGTTCGCGGGAAAGGTCCATGTATTGGTAACCATGTTTTGGCGATTGAATATCAATGTGATATCGATTGGCAAAGTAGGTAATGGGTCGCGCGCCGGGCATATGGTTGGCCACGACACAATACTTTGCGTACCGGCGCGATTGACTGTGCATGACATCGTTGCCACAAGATTGGTGGTGCCACGGTTACAACTCAACGCCAATGTCGATGCCTGCGTGCCAATGCCTGTAAATGTCAAACTGGTCGGCGTATTGTTTGGCGTATTGAACGCCAATGCGCCAGTTCCAGTGAATTGGCATGAGCCCACGGCGGTGGTCGCCGCCGCCCCAGTGCCTTGTCCACCGCTCGGAGATGCAGAGATAGTTGCACTGGCCGAAGAAACAGACGAATTCGCGAGCGCTACGGCGCTTCCAGTTGTTGGTGAAAAGTGCACTGTGGGAGGGGTGTTGACCGGCGCTGCCCCCATAACAGCGCGGGCAACCCAAGATAACGATCCCACGTTGGATTGACAAGTAATTAAGCCGTCAAACGTTCCTGCGACCGTGGGCGTGAAAATCACACTTGCAACTGGCCCAGACTGCCCAGGCGCATACGTGACGTTGGTTGGGCCGGACAATACATAGCCCCCGCCAGCTACCACGCAATCCGTGACAAGCAGCTCTGCAGGTGACGTACTGGCAACGGACGCAAATGCACGCAAGGTTGCAGGCGGTTGCGGCAGATATGCATTGAATTCAATTACTCCTCCGCTCAGCGGAGTAAACCCGACGTGACTGGACGATAGCACCGCCAGTCCTCGCAGTGAAAACACTGCGGAGCCGCCGGTGTACACGCATGGCATATCGGCGATCACCGCCGGGCCACTGCCAGACGGCGAAAAGCGTACTCGCAAGCTGCCCGACCCTCCAGGTTCGATGGGCCCTGGAACAATGGCCTGGAATCGTGAATCAGCGGGTGTGCAGGCCAACGTCAATTGTGAATTTGCTGCAGACCCGTTGGCGACCGAAATCACTGCTTCTCCCGCCACCCCACCAATTAGAGCCGAGACGTTGATTTGTGAATTGGGTGCCGGGGTAAACGTTGGATTCACGCTCGCAGGGGCCACAATCATCTGGGTTGGGGGGCTGTTCGAAGCGGCTAATGATGGGGTTCCCGAAAACTCCGCTTTGACTAAATACGTTCCAGGGACACCGATGTTTCCAGAGCACGACCCACGTCCATTTGCATCAAACGAAAAAACCGTACATAGCGTGCTTTGGCTAGTTGTCAGCCGAACACTCGCGGCGATTCCCGAGGGCGCTGGAGTTACGCGTACATTCGCTGTGAACGATGCACCGACCACTGCCGCATTCGGTAATGATTCGATCATCGTGGTACTGGTTGTTGCCGAGGGATTTCCAGTTCGGGCCCACAACTGGCTAAACGCAAACGTGTCTTCAGACGGGAGAAATTCATCCGGCAATCCTGAATTGCGATCCGCAGCAAACCAGCTTCCATATGTAGACGACGGAACATTGCCATTTACACTGCAATTACCGAGCTTGGCTTCGACTTGGCCTTGCTCCGAAACTGACAACGTAAAATTCGGCCCGGATCCTGCTGGCAGTTTCGGGCAATTCGTGGTTGCTGCAACTTCCACAGCGCCATTGACGTAACGCTCGACAACCATTGAAATCATCGCCTGGCTCGGGCCAGCGCTGGCCTGGGTCAAGTTCACTCCTAGTCCATCCATCGGATAGCGCTCTGCCAAAATGCCCGAACCAAGCGCGGCCCATTCAGATGTTGCGTTAAAACCAATTCGATGACCGACTCTGCCTGACTGGCCGATGCGCAAACGTGTAAATAGTCGAACGCTGCGCTTGTATGCTCCGAAATTTATGTACGTGAGCCGCTTAGAAAATCGCATTGATGCGCCCGAGGGAATGTTCGTTGGCCTTACATAACGAAACACTCCAACTCCATTTTCAATCCCAAGCAACGTCGAACCGTCACATATAAGCCCATTGCATTCTGGGCTGCCGTCAATCCCGAGGCGCGTGTAAAACTGGGTTCCTGCCGTTGCTTGCCCCCACCCATAAGAATCCGCGCGGCCAAAATCATCGCCAAGCAATACGCTACCAGATCCGTCCGCCAATGCCATTGACCATCGCGGCCCCGATTGATCGTTCGCTACGGCGAAGGCGCTCATAACCGACGCGGCCTCCGCATCGAGCAGAGCACGATCAAACCAGATCATTTCATCAACGAGGCCGCCCAGTCCCTGCCCACCGCTGCTATTAGCGGCGATGACCAGATCACCGGAAGCTGCGAAACTTGCAGGTACAGTCCACCGGGCTATCGCCGTGCCATCTCGCGAAAGTCGCAAATCGGTACCGGCCTTCACGACCATAAAATGCCGCCATCGACCACTCGGCCAGTCGATCGGTGCGGCAATAACGGTTTGAAACCCTATCCCAACCGGCGAAATTCCTCCCCCCGGAACGAACGCTAGTCCAGTACTTCCTCTTGAAAATAAATGTGCAGTCGTCGAACTTTGGCCTGTGATTGCTCCCGAGTTAAGCACCAATAATGAGGCTGACCAATCGCTCGTGACTGGTACCGTCAATCGCACACCTTGAGGCAAAGAGGTCGTGGTCGAATCCGCCGTGCTCAACGCTTCGGAAATTCGCCCTGTCGTGTATTCGCCACCCAATAAAGCACCTTGGGTTCGCGTTACCAAATTTGCAGGCGACCCGTCCATGGGCGCAAAAACTACCGTGCCTGCGGGCACTGTCGGACTCTGTGCCATGGCAATCCCGCACATAAAAATGCAAGCGAACACTGTCGCGTTCGGTCGAAGAATGCCGACTCCACTTAAAAGTAGTTGTTTAAATCGAGTGCCGATCAAGCCAAAAATGACGTTTCGCATAACATTCCTTATTTGATTAGCAGGAAGTGCTTGGCAAAGTCTTCGACAAACCCAGCACGTAGTGCGAACACTAGCACCGGGATGGATTCGCTCTCATCTTATTTGTGTTCGCCCGGTGGTAGCGTCATGAGCCTGTAGTTCCCGACGCTGTCGTTGTAAATCCGCCAGCGCGACTTTGCCCGGCAGAGGTTTTGCGTTATCCGGTATATAATTTTTGAAATTTGCGACTTGTTTCGCCCCGCAGCACCTAATCTGGTCAAGATCGCGCTTATCGCAACTTCATTAGGGAACTGCGCGCGTATGAACTGCCACACCTGCAGCTGTAGACCAGGCAGTTTGGGGCTCTCGGGGAGCTCAAGTGAGCCTTCTTCTCCCTGCGATGTCCAAGGGGTATTTACCAAGCAAACGACTCCATTTATGAGTCTAATTCTGCCTTCGTGGGTTTGAATTTGTATTCCGAAAGCGTTGAGCGTGCGTGACAAATTAATTTTGTAAACGTCGAGTCTATTTCTGAATTCTGACGCTCCAAGTGCAGCTCGTTCGAGTGTGGCTTGGTCTAACGTTCCGCTAATCGCCGCTGATGGATATAGCGGTGGCGCGGCGTCTGGCCCAACGTGAGCGACATCTCGAATGGCTTGAGTCGCCTCTTCAACGGACAGCCCAACTTCGCCGGACACGGCAATCAGGGTAAGCAAATTCGCTACGGTAGGCGTCAACGCAACAGGTTTGGCACCGCCCGAAACAATTCGCCGCGCCCAGTCGAATGTGCAACACGACTCATTTTGTGGAGCACCGCCCCAGAATCCGGACCCTATAAGCGCCGTCGCTGCCCAACCTGAAGCGTTCACCACCAAGGAAGGCGCTAATGCTCGAGTGTGTTCAGTCATCAATTCTCTTGGAGCTAGCTTAATTGCAGCTGCTATTTCACCATGGTGCAAGGCGTTTTGGAGTTCGTCGGTTGACGGGAAGTTACCAACGTCACCACCTAAAAACCTGCTAATCGAATCCCAGCTGCCTAACTCAATGAGCTTGAGTAAATCAGCTGGCGTGAATCGAGCGATGTCTTCCACATTGATGCCAATAGTCCTCGCTCTCGAGCTAATAGCTTCAATTCCGCCGTTGGCAAATTGAACAACAAAATGATGCGGACTCCACCCCCATCTGATTTGGCGAGTCATGGCTAGGCGTAATCCCCCTGGAAACAGCGCACAGGTGGATCCTTGCTGTGTTCCGACAACATGTGCGCTTGTACCTGCATGGAAGTAGGCCCTCTGAACCAGCGTAGTAGCGAAGGAAAGTTCGTCGACGCGCATTGCACTGCGCATTCTTCCAATTTGTAAGAAGATCCGTTCACGACTTGCTTCTTGCCCGCTATCAAGCATGTCTTTAATTTGCCGTTCTAAACTTCTTGCGACATTGTCAAAACGGTTGCGCCCAACCGCCCTCAATTCCCCGAGCACCAGTTGTTGGAAGTTTTCAATCTGACCAGGGACGTTTCGGCGCATTGCCCACTCATCGGGAATAACCGCGAGCAGGCGGTCTTGAAGCTCATCGTTTGCAACACCTGCCCATTTGCGTGCGCGCACTCCAAAGGGAATCATTCGCTGACCAATTCTTTCCTTGAAGTATTTTTCTGGTGAACCAGCCGAGTGATTAGCACTGGTACCAAGCCTATGACCACGTACCAACGGCGCTAATTCTTCGAGAACAGGTAGCGCCGCACCATGTTCCAAAAGTGATCCGGGTGGCACCAGCACTACGTCATAAGCTAGGCACAGAATTTTAAGTATTCGTGCTAGATGACTAACCTGATGGCGTTCTTGCGAAAACGTACCAGAAAAGGGGTCAAACTCACCAAAGTAGATCGCGCGCATGCGCCTTAGTATAACGAGGCCAAGTTTGTTGAAGTGGCGATTTCAAATCGGAACGATTCGGTGGTAAGCCTGTTTTCCATCACGGCGCGGTCAAGTCACAGCACATAACTATTTTTATGCACTATAATTAAACTTAGCATCGTTCGTACTAAGACCCGCAAAACCCCATGAAAAATGCCCTTGCGCTAGTGCG
>JAYVAQ010000476.1:0-11777 GCA_043750875.1 Rhodanobacteraceae bacterium | reverse complement strand
AAACCGCCTTTGACCTTGCCGCTGATTTTGCCCATAACGCTTTGACCCGCGTTAAGCACAACTTCCAGCTCGTCCCAAACAAGCGAACGCTTGGCTTTTTCACGACTGAGCTTGGTTTCGCCGAACCCGTCTTCGATCGCTTCGAGGGCAACCTTAACTTCGTCGCCTACAGAAACTTCGCACTCGCCTTTTTCATTGCGAAACTGCTCAATAGGCAGAACCGCTTCGGATTTCAGGCCTGCGTTAATCACCACGGAATCATTACGAATTTCGATCACGATTCCGGAAATGATGGCACCAGGACGTAACTTACTAAGGCGCTCAGACTGTTCAAATAATTCGGCAAAACTTTCAGACATGATATTTTCCAATGACGGGCTTGGCAGGATGCCTTCCCGTAACTTGCTAGGGGTTTAAAAGTGGTACGAGGCCCAAAAGCCACGCGTTTACCTCAAACAGTCAAAGTGGAGTTTTCGTTCGCCGCCTAGCAAACTAATTTAGGCGACCGCGTAAATCCCAACTTTTTCGGCATGCGCCATAACCGCGCTGAAGACATCTTCGATCGACATGCTGGTCGAATCGATCAAAATAGCGTCTTCAGCACACTTAAGCGGCGCAACTGCACGACTACGATCGCGCAAATCACGCGCGGTCAAGTCCTGTAAAAGGTTGGCGAGCTTAGCCGAAACTCCTTTTTGCATCAACTGCTTATATCGCCGTAGTGCGCGTTCGTTAACGCTTGCTTCAAGAAAAATTTTTAACCGCGCATCGGGAAAGACAACCGTGCCCATATCGCGCCCGTCGGCGACCAAGCCGGGCGGCTGGCGCAGCTCGCGCTGTTTGTTCAGTAAAACGTCCCGAACCGAGGAAAATGCCGCTACTTGACTCGCTGCAGCCGCAACGATTTCGGTTCGAATCGCGTCGGTGACGTCAATGTCGTCCAAAATGACGCGCGGGTCGTCGATTTCACGTTCAAAAAATCGAAATGATGAAGTCTTTGCGACAGCGACGACCGCGGCCTCATCCGACAAATCTACATTGGCCTTGTTCGCAGCAAGCCCTACGACTCGGTAAAGCGCGCCGGAATCTAAAAAATGCCAGCCTAACGCACGCGCGACCGAGCGGCTGATCGTGCCTTTGCCTGAGCCACTAGGCCCGTCAATCGCTAAAACTTGAGGTAGCGTTTGATGTTCGTGATTTTGGTTTTCTGGCCTAGGCTCAGGATTCATAAAGATTGGGCGCATTTAATAATTGCGCCGGAGGATACACGTAGGACGCTGTCCGGTAGGTGGACAGCACCATTGCGTTTCCTAACGGGTTGCCCTAGCACCAGCATCTGCCGGATGATGTCCAAACCCGTCCGAAATCATGTTGCTGGCAAGTGCTATATCGGCGCGATCTTTATGCGAACGCGCTTCCGCTAAACGCCGCTTATTTCGCCACCACATTGGTTGCCACGCGCGAGGCCAGTTCGATCACCTCTTCATCAATTTTTCGAATCGCGAACAGCACGTCCGCAGGTTCCAGCATTGGCCGGCTAAACGGGACGCATTGAACGTCGCTGCATTAAATCATCCAAAAATTCGGAAGTATTGCCTGCGCTGGTGACCAGTAAATGATCGCGTGCTCGAGTACACGCAACGTAAAGTAAATGCCTTTCAGTGTCGTAAACCTCTAGCAAGTCTGCCTCATCACCGACTGCCTCAACGCGCTCTTGAGAAGGAATAACCTCAGAATCACAGGCCATTACGGCAACCGCACGAAACTCTAGGCCTTTGGCTAAATGCATTGTGCCAATGGCAACCGCTCCGTCCGTAGTTTCCACATAATGATCTAGTAGCCTGGAAGCTAATCCCGACGCCCGCACCGCTGCCTGCGCGCGTGGCAATTGCGCCTCCGAGCGCACAAACACGCCTACACCTTGCAACAAACCATCGGCTTCGCTTTGTTCGCGCAACCACGCCGCTACGAACCCGATTTCCTCAGCCTCAGTTTTAAATGATCGAACTAGCGGTTCTGGGCCATTAAAAACGGAAACAGTGTCATTTCGAATTTCGCTATTGCCATCGACATCACTGACTTGAGCATCGAGTAAACGATCCGCCTGCATCTTAATTTGGTGTGAGGTGCGGTAATTAATGCGCAAATTCCGCGAACGCCCGCGAATATCAACGCCTATTGCCTTCCATGAAAACGGTGTTTGAAAAATTCTTTGGCCTAAATCACCGGCAAAGAACAGCGCGTTGTCGTTTCCTTGTGCGGCAAGCGCCGCCAAAAATCGCAGGTGTGCAATGCTCAAATCTTGCGCCTCATCCACTACCACGTAATCGAAGGGGGCTTTTTTGCCGCCTGCCAAAGCTACGGTCAACGCTACCGCCAGTTCGGTAAACATGTCTGCATAGGTCAGCTGCTTATTCGCCGCCAAATTTTGGATCACGCGCTCAAATATCGACCACAGCTGCGCGCGTTGCGGCTCGGCTAATCGGGTTTTGCGCCCCAACCGGGGCACGTTTCGATAGTCTTCCCAGTTTTTCAGCTGCCATGCGTCGACCACTTGCTCCCATTCGCTGAGCAAAAAACGTAAGCTAAATTTATGCCCCGTTATTGCTTTTGCTGCTGCTGCAATCTGTTCTTGGATCGTATCTGCGCTAGCAATATTGACTGGCCCGTAATTGGCCCCGCAGTTGGCCTTGTAAAGCCGAGTGCCGATGAATTCCAGCGCATGCACATCGATGCGTTCGCCCAAACGCGGTTCGCGCGTCAGCAAGCGCCCGAGTTTGGCGCGCAGTGCGGGCTAAGCGATTCCACTGTAAACGGGCCCGCGACGCGCACGGATTTTTTGTTTTCTTAGGGCTTATCAAACAGGTATTCAAACTCGGCTTTGGCGGCAATGGATTTATCAATTTCCATTTGCCGCGCAATCCGGGCCTGCCACCAGTCGGCGTGCAGGGTTTTTGCCGCGTCCGGCCATTTTGGCTCAGCAGCGCGGGGTATTTCCCATTCCTTCCAAGATTTGTTTACTGCTATATTTAGCGCCGAATTCAGCGGTTCCAACTTGATCTGCCAACTGTCCCAAATCACATCAATTTCGGCGTTATTGGCGATAGATTTCAGCGTGATGTGCGGTACGCGCTCATAAACAAAACCGTGCTTGATATTGCCGTGCACCGGCTGCGAACTGGGTGCGCTGCGCGCAACTTCGGCTTCTTTAACCTGCCCATCGCGGGAATCGGCGAGCAAATAAAACGGGTAGCGCGCACCCATAATCCGCGCCCGCGCCAAAGCCAACGCCACGCGCGAGGTGTCAATCGTGATCCAGCGACGGCCCCATTGTTCCGCGACGGTCGCAGTGGTGCCAGAACCGCAGGTTGGGTCTAGGACTAGGTCGCCAGGATCGGAGGTCATCAAAACACAGCGTTGAATGACCTTCGAAGTCGTCTGGACAACATATACCTTGTTCTGTTCGGCAGTTCCCATCGTGTCTTCCCACAGATTGGGGATAGCAACAGCTGCGAAGTCTTTGAAAAAGATTTTGTAGTTCACGAACTCCTTAGTTTTCAGAAGTCGATTTGACTTCATTAGGCGTTCCATACCGGTAACGCCTGTTTTCCATCCACCTTTCCGTGGCCTCAACTTATGCCCGTTTAAGCTAAATTCGAAGAGTGTGGATTCGCTCGCCGTCTCGGAAGTCAATGGACCAGCAAGGAAAACTCTTTCGCCTTCCGCCAATAGTTGTTCGCCAGTTGTTTCTTTCGCCGTTAGAGGTCGAATTGTTCCGTCGGTCGTCTGCACCGAACGGTACCGTGCACCCGCACCTTCGCGAAGATCCTTTTCAAAGTATGCAGGGCGATACTTGGCGACTGCGGCATCCTTTGCATACCAAACGATGTAGTCAGAGATATTGTCTATGTGCGCTTGTCCCATTCCGCCGCTCTTCTTCGACGTTATGAGACTGATGAAATTTGCATCCCCAAAAACCTCATCCATAACCGCCCGAACCCGATGCACATTCTCATCGCCAATCTGCACAAAAATCGAGCCGGATTCGGTTAGTAAATCGCGCGCAACGGTGAGCCGATCACGCAAATAGGTTAGATAGGAGTGGATGCCATCGCGCCAAGTGTCGCGGAAAGCTTTGACTTGTTCGGGTTCGCGGGTCGCCGTTTTGGGCAACCAGATAGCACGCATATCGAGTCAGCATGATGTCATCTATTTCGCGCTGGCTGCCTGAGCCTAAATCGACCATTTTCCTGACGTCGGGAAAATGGTTCTGAATCGGATTGCCAGATAATTCACTGGCCGTTTTGGCTTTGTGGACGACATTCAAAAAATTGTCCCATTTTGAATAGCCCAACAAATGCTGCAGATCCCGCGCCAGCCAAAATTCGACGCCACTTTCAGTCTTCTGCGCATGCGCTTCAAATGTCGTAGTCAATGTTTGAATCACTTCAGTTTTCATTTGGCGCTCTCTACTTTGCTAGCGTGTTCAATCAACGCATTAAATTCCGCAGCCACTTTCGCCTCAAAGTCCGCCTGAATCTGAAATATTTCCGTGAACTCAGCGAACGCCCAGCGGCCAAAGCTGGCTAGGTGATTGACGCCAGGAATCCAATAGGTGTCCATGGTGGACTTTTTCTCAATCGCATCTTCACCGCGATAGCCTTTGATTTCGACCACCAAATGCAGCAAATCCTCTGGCCCTCGCCCGTCATCGATCAACACAATAAAATCAGGCAGGTATTTGCGGGTTTCCGAGCCAAAGCGATACGGCACTTCTAAGCCTAAGTTATGGTTTTTTACATAGGCCCGCACTCGTGGGTGCGCCTCGGCTACGCGGCAAAACTCGACTTCCCAATGGCTGTCCCAAATCACCAAATTAATGTGGCAATGCTTAGAACTGGTCCGCCAACGGTCCGATTTCGAAGTATTAAAACGCACATGCCGCGTTGAGCCGATGGGGTTGTAGGCATCCAGTAAGGCTTTGATCGGGCGTTCGTCTAAAAATCGACGCGTGATCGCCGCTGTGATTTTATTGCAGGCCATATCGGTCAATTCTTGCTGAAGCACTTGCGCAGGATAGGTTTCGCCTTTGCAGACCAAAAAATTGTCCAGCCATTGTTTGGTAATGAGCTTTAATTGAGCAAACAGATAAAGCCGAGGTGGTTCGCCAGGTTCACGCCAGAGCGTATTGAGCAAGCGCTCGGTGAGTTTGTACAACACCGTTGAAGGCCGAATATTGTCTAAATGCGCGACGTTAAAATCCTGCGAAGCACCAATCAAACCAGAATTAACGGTAATCGTCGGGCCAACCAATTGCGGACTCAGAGTCAAGATCGACTCGTTGTTGAAGTTGGCACTCAAGCGCTCCTCAGGCAATTCAACACGATAACCTTCAACACGGGGGAAGCAAATTTCCAGCGCAATGCGTTCGGGCATGGCTTTCACTTGCACTGTATCGGGCGGCGGCTGCGGTGGTGTGATGACCGGCTTGGCCGTAAAATTGAACGGTATACCAAACACATCGGCATATTCGACGTTAAATAGGCCGAACCAACTGCAAAAGCGCCCGGGTTGACGCATCCCAATCCCCGCCAATCTCGCCACCCTGTAATGCCGGCAACAGCTCATTCGCCAGGGTTTTACCCAGCTCTACGCCCCACTGATCAAAAGCATTGACCTGCCAAAGCACACTTTGGGCGTGCACCTTATTTTCCAGCATCGCCAAGAATTGCCCCAGCGATTCTGGCGTTAACCGATCCAATAAAAATGTCGTGCTGGGCCGCCCACCTGGGAATACGCGTTGTGCCGCCAATGCGGTGCGTACTGCATCAACTTGATTCATCGGCGATTCGCGCAACGCCTGGGCAAAATCTTTACCGCGCAAAAGCGCAGCGCTCTGCGCCAACATATTCGCTAAAAGTGCCTGATGGTGTTCGGTATAAGGGTGATCGGGCTGCACAATGCCGACGAAATCGACTGGAATTACTTGTGTGCCTTGGTGAATCGCCTGAAAAAATGCGTGCTGCACGTTGGTGCCAATGCCGCCCCAAACAACTGGACATGTCTCATGGCTAATCGCGGCACCATTTCCGCCGACACTTTTGCCATTCGATTCCATTTCAAGCTGTTGTAAAAACTCTGGCAGACGCGCCAATCGATCATCGTAGGGCACCACTGCTCGGGTCGCATAACCTAAGCCGTTGCGATTCCAAATCTCAGTCAGCGCCAATTTGAGCGTCAGATTCTGTGCAAGCGGCAGCGTTTGATAGCTCAGATCAGCGGTGCGCGCACCGGTTAAAAACGCGGCAAAATTATCGAAGCCAATCGCCAATGCAGCGCTTAAGCCAACCGCACTCCACACCGAATAACGCCCGCCCACGGTGTCGGACATTGGCAAAATATGCGTTTGCGCCATGCCAAAATCAACCGCAGCTTTGACGTTGGAGCTGACCGCTAAGAAATGTGCGCTCAGCTTGTCAGCGGACAATTCGGCGTCGGACAAATAGCGCTGTACCCAGGCCCTTGCAAATAGCGCGTTCAATCGCGTTTCTTGCGTGCTGAAGGTCTTACTGACCACGACAAAAAGTGTCGTTGCCGGATTCAAACTTGCAAGTAATCTAGCGCTGCCGTGCGCATCGACATTGGTCATGAAATGCACACGCAGATTTGGCACATGGTGGCTAATCAGTGCCTCAGTCACTAAGCGCGGGCCCAAATCCGAGCCGCCAATGCCAATATTGACAATATCGGTCGGCTGCACCAAGCCCAAATCGGCCGCCCTGCCCTGATGAATCGCGTCACAGATGCGCTGCATTTGTGCATGTGCATCGCGCATTGCGCTGGCTATGGCGCGTAAATCGGACGGCTGATTCAGGGCAGGAACATCCGCTGCGGGCGTGCGCAATAAGCCGTGTAAAACTGCGCGTTGCTCGGATGCATTGACGATTTGACCGTCAAACATGGCGCGGATGGCCCCGACTAAACCTGAGGCTTGCGCGTGCTTTTGCAAAAAAGCGAGGTTGTCGGCATCTACGCGCTGTTTTGATAGATCAATGTGGATACATCCTAATCGACTCGTAAATTCGTCCATGCGCGCACTGTCAGCCGCGAACATCTCAGTAATTGAGTGGGCGCTAGCGGCACGTGCGCTCAACTCATGCCAAAACGGTTGATTCGAGGTTGAGCTCAAGCAGTGTTCCTTTTCGTTGGATGGCGATATTTTTTTCGGGATAAACGCGTGCTTCACCTAGCGGTTGGATGAGCACCTGCGTGTTCCAAAGCATACCCTGGCTATCGAGTAATTTACTTTACTGCTATTTTCGTGCTTTGAAACCGCGCTCAAAGGGGTGAAAGTCATGAAAAGCTCAGTAATTCCGGAACAGACAGCTTGAGCAGCGCACTTGGTGAAATTGGTGGCTTCGAGCTTCTTGAAGAACTCGGACGTGGCGGCATGGGTGTGGTCTACCGTGCCCGTGACCATGCACTCAAGCGCGATCTAGCGGTCAAATTACAAAGCGGTGAATGGACCAACGATTTATTGATGCTGCAGCGCTTTGTGCGCGAGGCGCAAATTTTGGCCAGCATTAATCACCCACATGTGATCTCAATTTATGCCGTTGGCGAACATTTGGGCTCGCCCTATTTTGCGATGGAGCTCTTGGAGCACTCGGTCAGCGACGCCTGCAAACTTAAAACCCCTACTCTTGCGCAACTAAAGCGATGGATGCTGGAAGCTGCGCGCGGCTTAGGCGCATTGCACGAACGCGGAATCATTCATCGGGATATTAAACCCGGGAATTTGCTGCTGACCAAGGGGAATAGCTTAGAACCGGAGCGGGTGAAGGTGGCCGACTTGGGGATTGCCAGCTCCGGCAGCTTATTCGGCCCCAGACTAACGCAATTAGGCTCAATTTTGGGCACTACCGGCTATTTGGCACCGGAAGCGATGCTGCCCAATTTAATTTTGGACGCCCGTGCTGATCAGTATTCGCTCGGCGTCGTTTTTTTCGAGCTGCTCGCACGTCGAGCACCGTTCACCGACGCCGAACGTGCCACGGCAATACGCACTGGCCACGCCGTGCCTAAATACGCGCCCAATATTCGCCAGGCGCGGCCCGACATTGACGTGGCAACTGCAGTGCTGATCACACGCATGCTGGAATATGATCGCGAAGCGCGTTTTCCAGATACCCAAAGCTTGATCAATGCATTGCTAGGGCTGCAGGAGTCCAACGCTGGCGTTGCACCGCGCGCGGTTCCGCCACCTCGGATACGGCAAGTACCGCAAACGCGAAGTACTGCAAAATCCTTGCTTGCGATCATTATTGCTGGAATTTTGGCGATCACGGTATTCATTTGGATTAATGCAACCCCGGTTCGCGTGGTAGCAAAGCCGATTCCGGCACGGACGACTGTAGAAAATGGTGTTGATGAATCTGCAGACGATGCCGTTGAAGATAGCGATGCCGTTGAAGATAGCGATGCCGATGAAGATAGCGAAGGCAGCGAAGATTCTGCCGACATGGAGGAACTAGGCGCGATTAAATCTCGTGGCGGCGCACGCGCACCGCAACCTGGGCTGATACCCGACACCGAAGCGCCAACCACCCAACAGGAGCGCTGGGCTGAGGCGCTGTTGGCGCGCTATATATTGACCAGCGAAGGTCCCGGCAAAACCAACTGGGCCCTGGTACTGATCGACCAAAAAGCGGGAGTAATTGCGGCTCAATTAAGCGGTCCAGAAAGCGAGTCACAGCAATTTAGCGGCACCGTGACTAGCCATCGCGTCGAGAGTTTCGATGGCGTGCCCTGGGATATCTATGAGCTAAGCTTTAAAAATGATGAAGATCAAAGCATTGAAATGCTGATCGAATGCACCGAAAGCTTGGTGAGCGGCGGTGGGGTTTACATAGACGCCGAGGATCGCCGCAGTTTTGAAATTGAAAGTAGCGAATAACTGCCAGGGATAATCATTTTTCATGACGTCACAAGATCTAAAGCAGCAGTTACAAACACTGCTTAACAACAAAACAAAGCCGCCCGGAAGCCTAGGTAAACTTGAATCGCTCGCGCTCCAAATTGGCCTAATTCAGCAAAGCCCCACCCCGGTCGCAGCACCAGCGATGTTATTACTATTTGCCGCAGACCACGGTGTCTATGCTGAAGGTATCGCACCTTACCCACAGGAGGTAACAGCGCAAATGGTGTCGAACATTTGCGCTGGTGGTGCCGCTTCCAGTGTTTTAGCGCGACAGCATCAAATAAACCTTGCGGTGACTGACGTAGGGGTGGCGGCCAAACTAGACGCGAATGCAATGTTGATCGACGCCAAGGTCGCGTTTGGGAGCCACAATTTAGCGCGCGAGCCCGCAATGCAGGCCGATGAACTTCAAGCCGCGATGGCGGCGGGCGGCAACGCTGTCAAAGCTCGGGCAGCTGAGGCCAGAGTCGTGCTGATCGGTGAAATGGGCATTGGCAATACCACTGCAGCCGCCGCACTCAGTTGCGTGCTATTGGGCGCACTCCCGGTTGCGCTTACTGGCCCAGGAACCGGGTTGGATGCCGCTGGAATTGCCCACAAAGCCGCCGTCATCCACGCCGCGATGCTGCTACACGGTTATCCGCCCGGAACCACATTCGCGAACGCGTCCAAAGAGGATGTGCTGACACTCATAGGCGCATTGGGCGGGCTCGAGATCGCGGCGATGGTAGGCGCGTATTTGCAATGTGCAGCAATGCGCAAGGTCATATTGGTCGATGGCATGATCGCAACCGCAGCGCTCGGCTGCGCAGTGCTGCTAGAGCCCACGCTATTAGAATTTTGCGTGTTTTCGCATCAATCCAGTGAACCTGCGCACGCAGGATTGCTGCGCTTGTTGGGCGCAGCGCCACTGCTAGATTTGCAGCTGCGTTTAGGCGAGGGTACGGGTGCGTTGTGCGCTTATCCCTTGCTGCAGAGTGCTTGCGCGATCATCAACGAGATGGCCACGTTTTCGAGTGCCGGTGTGGCAGAAACGATTGCCCCAGCCCGGCACTGAGCACGCAACAATGCGCTATCAATTTAAACTACTGCTGCTGGCGCTGCAATTTTTCACGCGCGTGCCGGTAGACGGTGCATTGGCACGTTGGGTTGGCTTTACGCCGGAAATGTTGCGTGCTTCGGCGCGCTTTTTCCCGTTGATTGGCTTGGCGATTGGCAGCGCGGCTGGGCTAATTTTTTGGCTCTGCGTGCAAATCTGGTCGCCTTGGATTGCTGCGATATTGACCCTGATTTTCACCGCACTTCTGACCGGTGCTTTTCACGAAGATGGTCTGGCGGACTACTGCGATGGCATCGGCGGTGGCGCTACAGCCGCGCGTGCACTGGAAATTATGAAAGACTCGCGCATTGGCAGCTATGGTGCGCTCGCTCTGTGTTTAGCCACCGCGCTCAAGCTCGCGGCACTGGGCACAATGGTGGTGGCGCTGGCGCCGATTGCTTTGATTCTGGCGCATTTGATTGGCCGTTTTTGTGCCTGTTGCGTGCTCGCCGGCTTGTCGTACGTGCGCGACGATGTCAGCGGCAAATCCAAACCATTGGCGGAATCGCTGCATACTGGCGAGTTCGCGTTTGTAATTTTAACCTTACTGATCACGCTTTCCCTGATTTTACTTTGGCAGCCAATGCTCTATGCGTATATTTGCGCGGCGTTGGTTTTGAGCGGCCTTTGCACGCTCGTTATTGCGCGCCAAATGCTGCGGCGCATTGGTGGCTTTACCGGTGATGCCTTAGGTGCAACCGAACAACTCGGCGAATGTGCGGTATTGCTTGCTTTTTCTAGCCCCTTTTTACTGCGATGAAAAACGCGCGCCAAGTTTTTTTAATTCGTCATCCGAAACCAGACATCGCATCGGGCATTTGCTATGGCAGCAGCGATGTCTCGCCTGAGCCAATCGCTCTGAAGCAGGCTTTTGAATGGTTAGACACTTATTTACCCCGCGATGCTCAAATTATCACGAGTCCACTTGCGCGCTGTGCTCAGTTAGCATCGAAATTGAGTGCGCAAGTGCAACGCCCGTGCACATTCGATGCAAGACTTGCCGAGCGCCATTGCGGCGCATGGGAGCTGCAGCCGTGGGATCAAGTGCCACGCGTCGAGCTGGATGCCTGGGCCGCAGATTTCATGGATTACTCGGCGCCAGGAGCAGAATCTGTAAGGCAATTGCAGACACGCGTATTGACCGCCTGGCAGGAGCTCATCGAAGAGGGCACTCAGCAAGCGATCGTATTGATAACGCATGCCGGGCCGATTCAAGTAATACTGGCGCATTTAACAGGTGCACCAATCCGTACAACTCCTGTAGTTGAAATCGTCTGCGGTGCAATAGTTGTGCTTAACCAAAAGACCGACAATGCTACGCGCTGGGATTTTCGAGTGGCTACTTCGGCGTCGCACAATTAAAATAGGCTAACTGCCTTGTTAGTCCCCGCATTCCCGCTCGTCGCTACGTGCATAGTAAGAAACCTCCAAGCCGAGACCAGCATCGGCGGCGAGGCGGACGAGGGTGGATGGGAACCTGCATGAAACTACAACGCTATCCTCATAAAAGGAAACGCCGAAATCTAGCAGCGCAGACTCGACGCCTGGGAAAGCCGTTAGACTAGAAATTTCATTGAGACTCGCAAGAAGAAACTGGGTGGCATCGACTACTTGGACATCGAACGCATCAAAGTCTGCCTCGCTCGCGACAAAGCTTAAGCCGGAGGTTGAGTGAACTCTCCCTCCAATTGCCCTCAG
>JAYVAQ010000475.1:0-8328 GCA_043750875.1 Rhodanobacteraceae bacterium | reverse complement strand
ATTTGCTCAATCGTTGCTCCACCGAATCAGCCCAACCGTTGTTAAGCAGGTACTTGCGTATGCTTGAACAGTATTTCCCAATTGCAGTGTTTTTGATCGTAGGTTTTGGCCTGGGAATCGTATTAATGACGGCAGGATCCCTGCTGGGGCCTTCTCGACCCGGGTTTGAAAAAAACTCGCCCTATGAATGTGGCTTCGAGGCTTTTGATGACGCACGCATGCGTTTTGATGTGCGTTATTACCTGCTGGCAATCTTATTTATTGTGTTTGACTTAGAAGTCGCGTTTTTAGTGCCGTGGGCGGTTGTACTTGACGAACTAGGCACGCGCGGATTAGCGGTAATGGCAACGTTTTTAACGATACTAGTCTTAGGCTTCGCCTATGTTTGGAAGAAAGGAGCCCTCGAATGGGAATAATGCATAACCCAGCGCCGATCGGCAGCCTGGACGATATTTTGCGCCCGGAAGGGGACAACCCGCTTTTAGAACATGGCTTTGTCACCACATCGGTCGACTCGGTCATCAATTGGGCTCGCACAGGTTCAATGTGGCCAGTCACCTTTGGCTTGGCCTGTTGCGCGGTGGAAATGATGCATGCAGGTGCCTCACGCTTGGATTTGGATCGTTTTGGCGTGGTGTTTAGACCCAGCCCAAGGCAATCGGATTTAATGATTGTCGCTGGCACGCTAGTAAACAAAATGGCACCCGCGTTGCGCCGTGTTTACGATCAAATGCCAGAGCCTAAATGGGTCATCTCCATGGGCTCATGCGCGAATGGTGGCGGCTATTATCACTACAGCTATTCGGTGGTGCGTGGTTGTGATCGCATTGTGCCCGTGGATATCTATATTCCAGGCTGCCCGCCCACCGCCGAGGCACTGATCTACGGTATTTTGCAGCTGCAGAAAAAAATCCGTCGCAGCGAATCGATTGCCAACAAGATTATTCGCTAAGCCCATGAACTTAATCGAAATTATTCAGGAAAAGCTGGGCGCATTGGCGCAATCGCTAAGCGTCAGCAAAGGCGAAGTAACGCTGGAAGTTCAATTGCAAGACTACTTGACTGCAGCAAAGGTTTTGCGCGATGACACGGCGCTGAAATTTGAAGTTTTAGTTGACTTATGTGGCGTCGATTATTTGGGCTACGGTCAGGGTGAATGGGCGACCGATTCCGTGTCCAGCGAAGGCTTTAGTCGCGGCGTCCAAGCCAGCAGCGATCAAGTCTTGAACAGCTCTTTTTTAGATGTGCCCGGCGCCGGTGCGCCTGGGCGCTTTCGCTGGGAGGACCGGCCTGAAGCCAAAGACGTGCCACGCCGATTTGCGGTTGTCGTGCACTTGCTGTCGCTCGCACTTAATCAGCGTCTACGGCTCAAGGTATTTAGCGAAGATAATGAACTACCCGTGGTACCCAGCCTGACCGAACTATGGCGAGGCGTGAATTGGTTTGAGCGCGAAGCCTTTGATTTATTTGGCATTGTTTTTGATGGCCACCCAGATTTGCGGCGGATTTTGACGGATTACGGCTTTGTCGGGCATCCATTCCGCAAGGATTTCCCGCTCATTGGCAACGTTGAAGTGCGCTATGACGCCGTCAAAAAACGTGTCGTTTACGAACCCGTTTCTATTGAACCGCGAATTGGTGTGCCCCGCGTCGTGCGTGAAGATTCGCGCTATGGCCAAGCACAAGCCGAAGCTGCATTGAATAATTCGGTAAAGGTCTAACGATATGGCAGAAATTCGCAACTACACCATGAACTTTGGCCCACAGCACCCCGCCGCGCACGGTGTTTTACGGCTAGTGTTAGAAATGGACGGTGAGGTCGTAACGCGCGCAGATCCGCATATTGGCTTACTGCATCGAGCTACAGAAAAACTAGCCGAATCAAAGCCTTATAACCAATCTATCGGTTATATGGACCGCCTCGACTACGTTTCGATGATGTGCAACGAGCACGCCTATGTACGTGCGATTGAGCAGCTGCTCGGCGTTAGCGCACCTATTCGCGCGCAATACATTCGCACCTTATTTGATGAAATGACGCGGATTTTGAATCATTTGATGTGGCTGGGGTCAAATGCATTGGATTTGGGCGCAATGACCGTGTTTTTGTACGCATTTCGTGAGCGTGAAGAGCTTATGGACTGTTATGAAGCGGTTTCCGGCGCACGCCTGCATGCAACTTATTACCGGCCAGGCGGCGTGTATCGGGATTTGCCTGAGCACATGCCAAAATACAAAGAATCACCGTGGACCAAAGGTGCAAACCTAAAAACCCGTAACGCTTGGCGTGAAGGCTCGATGTTGGATTTCTTAGATCAGTTTTGTACTGATTTTTACAGCCGGGTGGATGAATACGAAACGCTATTGACCGACAACCGCATTTGGAAACAGCGCACCGTAGGAATCGGTGTGGTCAGCCCAGAACAAGCTATGGCGCTTGGTTTTTCTGGGGTGATGTTGCGTGGCTCGGGTATTGCTTGGGATTTGCGCAAAAAGCAGCCCTATGCGGCATACGATCAAGTTCAGTTTGATTTACCGTTGGGTACAAATGGCGATTGCTACGACCGATACTTGGTACGCGTTGAGGAAATGCGGCAGTCCTGCAAAATTATGCAGCAATGCGTGAAATGGCTGCGTGCTAATCCAGGGCCGGTGATGCTGCAGAACTACAAAGTCGCGCCGCCAACGCGGGTCGAGATGAAAGACGACATGGAAGCGCTTATTCACCATTTCAAGCTCTTTAGCGAGGGCTATTCGGTACCCGCAGGCGAAATCTACAGCGCCGTCGAGGCACCCAAAGGTGAATTCGGCGTTTATTTAATTAGTGATGGTGCGAATAAGCCGTTCCGGCTAAAGGTGCGCGCACCCGGTTTCGCACATCTTTCAGCGATGGATGAATTAACCCGTGGCCATATGTTGCCGGACGTCGTGGCATTGATTGGCACACTCGATATTGTTTTTGGCGAAGTTGATCGATAAATGAAAGCTGCAAACTCCCATATTAATCCTGAAACTGTTGACCCGATGCTGGTTTTGAATGACCACACGCGTCATGAAATTGAGCATTGGCTTACAAAATTCCCGGCTGATAAACGTCGCTCGGCGATGATCGCGGGCTTACGCGCGGCACAAGAGCAAAATCATGGCCACTTAACCGATGAGCTTATTACCGCCGTCGCTAATTATTTGAAAACCCCGCCGACTTGGGCTTATGAGGTTGCCAGTTTTTATTCGCAATTTCATATCGGCTCATGTGGCAGGAATAAAGTTTCCGTCTGCACCAATATTTCCTGTTGGTTAAATGGCGCTAGCGATATTCTGGCGCACGTCGAAAATAAATATGGCATTAAATTGGGTGGTAGCAGTATCGATGGCAAAATTCATTTAGTTGAAGAAGAAGAATGCCTTGCGGCGTGCGTGCGTGCGCCGATGATGACGGTCAACGGCCATTATCACGAAAATCTGACCACGCAAAAAGTTGATGCGATTTTGGATGCATTGACCTGATTCACGTCACGCGATTGTCGATTTTTTACTTCAAAAATAGCCGCAACGAAATTCAACCTTTTAGATTATTTACCTCAGATTGGCATGCATGACTGATATCGCAGAAAACTACAATCCACTCGGCCTAATCCCGCAAGCACACAATGTGGTGTTCACGACACTGCATTTCGAGCAGCCATGGACCTATGAAAATGCGCTCAAAGCGGGTAGCTATCAAGCACTACACAAAATACTGAGCGAAAAATGGACACGTGAGCAAGTCGTTGAGACGGTCAAAGCATCTAGCTTGCGTGGTCGCGGTGGTGCGGGTTTTCCGACTGGCTTGAAGTGGAGTTTTATGTTGCCGCGTGGGCCAGTTTCTGGCCCAAGATATGTGCTTTGCAACTCGGACGAGTCTGAGCCCGGCACTTGTCATGATCGCGATATCTTGCGTTACAACCCGCATGCGGTTATTGAAGGCATGATTATTGGCGGTTACGCCATGGGCTGCACCGCAGGTTATAACTACATGCGTGGCGAATTTGAACGGGAGCCTTTTGAGCATTTCGAGTTGGCTTTAAAAGATGCGTACGCGAATAACTGGCTAGGTAAAAATATTCAAGGCAGTGATTTTTCTTTTGATCTTTTTGCAGCACTGGGCGCCGGTGCTTATATATGCGGCGAAGAAACCGCGTTGATGGAATCACTTGAAGGTAAGAAAGGCCAGCCAAGGTTTAAACCGCCCTTTCCAGCGACCTTTGGACTTTATGGCAAGCCGACAACGATTAATAACACCGAAACTTTCGCCTCGGTTCCCGCCATTATTCGCAACGGCAGTGAATGGTTTTTAAATATCGGTAAAACTAATAACGGCGGCCCTAAGTGCTTCTCGGTGTCTGGACACGTGCAAAAACCCGGAAATTACGAAATCCCGCTGGGAACGCCGTTTAAAGATATGTTGGCACTGGCCGGCGGCATGCGCCCGGGCCGAACCTTGAAGGCGGTGATTCCTGGCGGCTCCTCCATGCCGGTGTTACCTGCGTCAATCATGATGGAGATGACCATGGATTTTGACGCTCTGCAAAAAGCGGGCTCCGGCTTAGGTTCGGGCGCTGTTATCGTCATGGACGACACCACTTGTATGGTGCGTACGTTGGAACGTATTTGTCAGTTTTACCACGCTGAGTCTTGCGGCCAATGCACGCCATGCCGTGAAGGCACGGGCTGGATGCACCGAGTGATGCAGCGCATTGTTGCGCACAAGGGCACGATGCAAGATTTAGCATTACTCAAGCAAGCGGCAGGGCAAATCGAAGGCCACACAATTTGCGCCTTTGGTGAGGCGTCCGCATGGCCAGTGAATGGCATGATGAAACATTTTTGGCACGAGTTTGAGTACTACATTTTAAACCACCGCTCTATTGTTGATGGCGTCGATGCCATCGATGCCGTAGTCAACGACGCAACCGTCGCCGCTGCGGCCTAGGATCAGATCTATGACTACAACAGTATCCGCTCAGGCATCCGTGCAGCCAGCAAGCGCACCGCCAACCAGCACGGCTGCGGCACCGCCCGTTATAGCGCCCGACCATGTGTCAATTGAAATTGACGGCAAGGCGATGCACGTGCCCAAAGGCAGCATGATTATTCATGCGGCCGACAAAGCGGGCATCAATATTCCCCGGTTTTGCTATCACGACAAACTTTCCATTGCCGCGAACTGCCGCATGTGTTTGGTGGACGTCGAAAAAGCCCCCAAACCCCAGCCTGCCTGTGCCACACCGGTTATGGAAGGCATGAAAGTTCACACGCAATCGGCGCGCTCACTTTCCGCGCAGCGCAATGTGATGGAATTTTTGTTGATCAACCACCCACTAGATTGCCCAATTTGCGATCAAGGCGGCGAGTGCGAGCTGCAAGATGTCGCCATGGGCTACGGCCGCAGCGTCAGCCGTTTCACCGAAGATAAACGTGTTGTTGCCGATGAAGATTTGGGACCACTAATCGCCACCGAAATGACGCGCTGCATTCACTGCACACGCTGCGTGCGTTTTATGGACGAAATTGCAGGCACCACCGAATTAGGCGGCATGGGTCGGGGTGAAACGCTGGAAATTGGCACGTATATTGGGCGTGCAATTAAAACCGAGCTTTCCGGCAATATTATTGATGTTTGCCCGGTCGGTGCTTTGACCAACAAAGTATTTCGATTTCGTGCGCGGCCGTGGGAGTTAACCGCGCGCGCAAGTATTGGTTATCACGACAGTTTGCACTCGAATTTGTATTTGCATACGCGCCGTGGCGAAGCGATGCGCGCGGTGCCGAAAGAGAACGAAGCGATTAACGAAGCTTGGCTTTCGGATCGTGATCGTTTCAGCCACGAAGCACTTGGTGCCAGCGATCGCTGCCTAAGCCCACGCATCAAGAAAAATGGCGCGTGGATTGCCACCGACTGGGCCGGTGCGATTGCATTTGCCAAGGAAGCGTTGCGTGCAGTTGTTAGTAAGTACGGCGTGGACGAGCTAGGTACCTTAATTGGGCCAATGGCAAGTGCCGAAGATTATTTATTGCTTGCGCGATTAACCCGCGCACTTGGCTCAAACAATGTCGATCACCGTTTGCGTCAGCTGGATTTTTCCGATGATGCTGCACGCGCACTTAGTCCAACGCTGGGCGCACCACTTGCAGAGTTGGAAAACTCCCGGACTATTCTGCTATTCGGCTGCAATCCGCGTATGGATGCGCCCATTTTGGGGCACAAAATCCGCAAAGCGTGGCGCAAAGGTGCCCGAGTATTTGCGGTAAATCAGGCAGATTTTGATTTCCATTTTAATGTGGAACAAAAACTAATCGGACACGCGATTACGCATGTAGGCCACGCGCTGGCACTCGCCAAAGCGGCACTGGACGCAAGCCAATTGGCAATGCCGGAAGCCCTTGCCGCGTTAATGGCACAAGCCTTACAAAGTGATACGGCGAAAGTAATCGTGGAAGCCTTGAATAGCGGCCACCCAGCACGTTTAATTTTTGGCGAACACGCCAGTCGCCACCCGCAGGCAGCGGTTTTGCGCGCCTGTGCAAAATACGTGGCACAAGCAACGGGTGCGGTATTCGATGAAATGCCGGATGGCGCGAATTCTGCCGCGGCTTGGCGTATGGGCGCATTGCCACACCGAATTGCTGGTGGTGCAAAAGCGTCGGTAGGTTTAGACGCGCGCCAAATGATTGAGCAACCACGCAAGGGTTATTTACTTTGCGGTGCAGAAATGAATGATTTTGCGCTTGGCAATCAAGCACTTGAATCATTGGCTAAAGCCGAATGCGTAATTGCGTTTGCACATTACAGCTCGCCCGCATTGGACACGTTGGCGCACGTTATTTTCCCGATTGCGCTACCGCCAGAATGCGAAGGCACTTATGTCAACGCGCAAGGCTTGGTGCAAAGCTTGGCACCGGCGCTAAAAACGCCGGGTGATGTACGTGCAACTTGGCGCGTGTTGCGGGTCCTGGGCGCGGAACTCGGTTTGCCCGACTTCGCCTTCAACGATTACGCCGCGCTTAAAGCCCAGGTTGACGCCGCGTTACTGCTGGATCAAGTAGCGCCGATTGCGGTCAAACTCGCTGTATCACCACGCCCCGCCGAGCGCGGTTTGGTGCTGAATGCGCTTGGCAGCATTTACACCGTTGATGCCGTCGTGCGTCGTGCTGCGGCTTTGCAGGGAACGCCTATCGCTGCGACTAACTCAGTCAAGCTGCATCCTGAAGACGCTTTTGGCATTGGCGTTAGCCATGGTGCGACCGTGATTTTGGGAAGCGCTGCGTTAGCGGTAGACATCGATAAATCGGTGCCCAAAGGTGGCTTCATTGTCTCGCTGGGCTTGGATGCAACGCTTGATTTACCACCCACCGGTTCCATCGTGAACATTTTGAAACGCTAGGGGTTGCTTATGGACGCACTTTTGACCAGCCCTATATTCGCACCGCTCGTTTGGATATGGACGAAGCTTTTTCCCGTGCCGCAGATTCTAATTTTGACTATCTGCGTGACGTTATGTGTGGCGTTTTTGACGCTTGCGGAACGTAAAGTCATAGGCTTCATGCAAGATCGGCTTGGGCCAAATCGCATTGGGCCGTATGGCGTTGCGCAGCCTTTTGCCGACGTATTCAAAATGATTTTTAAAGAATTGCACGTACCAGCCGGCGCGGACAAGTTCCTTTTCATTATCGCGCCGTTGCTCTGCCTGGGCCCATCGCTCGCCGCTTGGGCAGTTGTGCCTTTCACCGAAGGTGGCATGGGCGCGGTCTCAAACATCAACGCCGGCTTGCTGTATTTGTTAGCGATGACCTCGCTGTCTGTTTACGGCGTAATTATTGCGGGCTGGGCGTCGAATTCAAAATACGCATTACTTGGCGCGATGCGCTCTGCAGCCCAAATCGTAAGTTATGAATTAGCGATGGGTTTCGCGCTTATTTGCGTGCTGATCGCATCCGCCAGCTTGAATCTAAGCGATATTGTCAATGCCCAGAAAGGTGATGCCGGGCTGTTTGAATGGTTTTGGCTGCCGTTGTTTCCAATGTTTGTTGTCTATTGCATATCCGGTGTTGCAGAAACTAACCGCGCGCCGTTTGACGTAGCCGAGGGCGAAAGCGAAATTGTTGCCGGCTTTCACGTTGAGTATTCGGGCTCCGCGTTCGCGCTATTTTTCCTAGGCGAATACGCCAACATGATTTTGCTGTCATTTTTAGCATCGATCATGTTTTTAGGCGGCTGGCTGAGCCCATTCCCTACAAGCTGGGGCCTAATCGGAACAGCGAGCGTGTTTTGGCTGTTGGCGAAAGCAG